>CALGNO010000182.1 GCA_937958625.1 uncultured Neomegalonema sp. | reverse complement strand
TCGTTCCAGATAAATGTGAAGATCAGCACCGCCATCGCCGCCAGTGCAGGCTTCATTAACGGCAGTACAACGTAGAGAAAGATGCGCCACTCCGCGACCCCCTCCACCCGTGCCGCCTCGATCAGCGGAAAGGGCAAGGCGCGAATGAAGTTGCGCATGAACAGGGTGCAAAATCCGGTCTGGAACGCGATGTGGAACAGCACCAGCCCCGCGATGGTGTTGTAAAGGCCCATATCGAGGGTCAGGTCGCGCACCGGCACCATCAAGATCTGGAACGGCACGAAATTGCCCGCAACAAACATGAAGAAAATCCACAGGTTCGATTTGAACTTATAGATGCCGAGCGCGAAGCCCGTCATCGCGCTGAGGATCATGCAGCCAATGACCGTCGGCACCGTGATCATCAGCGAATTCAGCAGATAGCGCGGCATGTCCGATTCAAAAAACACCTTGCCGTAATTCTCGAACAGGCTGAACGCCGACGGCATTCCCCAGTAATTGCCGGTGGTGAAATCCACCGCCGGTTTCATCGAAAAGATCATGATTGCCAGCAAGGGCATCAACCACAGGATCAACGCGACGGGCAGCATGGCCTTATACGCGACTTGGACACCGGTAGAGCTTTTCTCGATGGGTTTCGGAAACATCTCAGCGCCCCCGCTCTTCACGCCACATCGACCAGAGGAAATAGGCGATGAAGACCATCATGATCAAAAGCAGGATTACCGCGATTGCGGCTCCGTATCCCATGCGGAACCCGTATTCGCCCAGTGCGACCTCGAACATGTAAAAGCTGAGTACGCGGCTCTCGCCGAAGGGTCCGCCATTGGTCATGATCGAGATCAGATCAAAGGACCGCAACGCGCCGATGATCGTGACGACAAAGGCGATGAAGGTCGCAGGCTTTAGCTGCGGGATCACGATGTACCACAGCATCCGCCACCCCTTCGCTCCGTCCAGCCGCGCGGCCTCAATCTGTTCTGGATCAACGGCGTTAAGCCCGGTCAGGTAAAGGATCATGCAATAGGCGGTCTGGGGCCAAAGACCGGCGGCGATGATGCCATAGGTCACGTAGTTCTCGTCGCCCAGCACATTGACCGGCCCGAGACCAAAGAGGCCGATGAACTCGTTGAACAGCCCAAAGGTCGGATCGTAGAACCACGAGAAGACCAGCCCGACAACGACCTGGGAGATGACGAAGGGAAAGAAAAACAGCGATTTATAAAGGCGGATGCCGAAAACGCTTTGGTTCAGGAACAGGGCAATGAACAGCCCCGCCGGGATCGCCAACAGATACAGGACCAGCCAGATGATGTTGTTGCGGAGGGACGTATAGAAGGCATCGTCGTCGAACAACTCGACGTAGTTCTGCATTCCAACCGGCTCCGCCGCGCCGATGCCATCCCATTCGTAAAACGAGATGCCAATCGACTGAAAGATCGGAAAGATGACGTAGACCAGAAAGAACAGCACGCCGGGGATGAGAAACAGCCACGGCGTCAGCGCGATCTCGTTGCGCTTGTACCACGACCGTTGCGAGGCGCTCGTGGTCGGCACGGCAACTGGATTGGTCATGGTCCGGCCTCCCCCTCGGTCAGAGCGTCAGAGCCTCTGCCCCGCATCGGGTGCGGGGCAGAGTGTGGTTCGTTACTTGTCGTAGATGCGCTTCGCCGCCTTATCGAGCCGGGCCAGAATACGGTCGAGATTGTCGGGCTTGACCATGAATTCCTGAAGGCCCTCCATGCCGACCTTCGCCATCTCCGCCGGGGCGTCACGGTCGAAGAACTGTGCCACGCCGCCGGGGCTGTTCTCCGACAGCATGGCGAAGCCTTCTTTGAGGAACTTGTCATCATCGACAGACGAGTTTGCATTGACCGGCAGTTGGCCGAGATTCTCGCCGTTGTTGATCAGCGTCTGGTTATCCGCCGAAACGACAAACTTCAGGAATGCCTTGGCGGCTTCAGGGTTTTTTGCCCCCGAGGGGATGTGGAAGGTATCGGTCGGCGCATCCTCGGCCAGCTCGACATCCGGGTTGATTGCGGGGAATTGATAGAAATCGAGCTTATCATCATCTAGGCCCGCTTCGCGCAGGGGTGCGACGGCGAAGTTGCCTTTCAGAATCGCGGCTGCATCGCCGGAAACCATGAAGGGCAGCGATTCCTGCCAGCTATAGGACGTGTGGTTGTCGATGAACGCGCCCATATCCAGCAACTCGCGCCAGTTGGCGAAGGTCTGGCGCACTTCGGGGCTGTCCCAGTCATGTTTGCCCGCCATCAGATCGGCGTGGAACTGATAGCCGTTGGTGCGCATATTCAGGTAGTCGAACCAGCCACCGGCGGTCCACAGGAACTTGGTGCCGATGGTGTAGCACTTCTTGCCCGCATCGAGGATTTTCTGGCAGTTCGCCTTCATTTCTTCGAAGGTGGTCGGCTCGCTCAGGCCCAGTTCGTCGTAGATGTCTTTGCGGTAATAGACGCCCCACTGATAATAGGTATAGGGCACGCCCCACTGCTTGCCGTCTAGGGTCATCGCGCCCTTGGTCGAGGCGAGCGCATCCATGCCCTCGCTCTCCCAGACATCGGAAATGTCCATAAAGAGGCCAGCATCGACATAGGGACGCATCCGGTTGGCGGCATACCAGTTTGCAACGTCGGGTGGATTGGCGGACAGGACGTTGCGGATCTGCGTTTTCCACGCTTCACGGTCGGTGACCGTCAGTTCAATCTCGAGGTCGGGATGCATCTCGCCAAAGCGCTCTACCATGCCCTCCATCACGGCACGCGGCGCCGGGTTGGACATGTCGGACGCAATCGACAGCGTCCCCGTGAGTTTTGCACCATGACCGTCAGCTGCCGCACCGGTCACACCAAGTGCCAGCAATCCAAGCGACGCAACTGTCACCTTCAGTATCGAACGCATGAGTATCTCCCTTTCACCGGTTTCATTATTTGAAACTCGATTTCATATGTTGAAAAGTTAATCGCGATCCGATTAGGCTTGTCAACACGCTTGATAATCGTCCGATCCATCGGATGGGTTCAACGGGGAGAACAGGGGTGGAAAACGCGGTGCATCGCGACGGAACGGTCGGCAAGGCGCTCGACGTCCTTGACTGCGTCGCTGCCTTTGATCGCCCCGTTCGTTTCTCGGATATTCTGGCCCGCAGCAGTTTTCCGAAGGCCACCGTCTATCGTTTACTCCAGACCTTGACCCATCAGGGGATGCTGGCTTTCGACACCGATGCGCAGACCTACGCGCCGGGGCTGCGGCTAGTGCGACTGGCCCACACGGCGTGGCAGCGGACCTCGCTCGCCCCCGTGGCGGAACGCACGCTCGATGCCCTGTCACACGAGGTCACAGAGACGCTGCATCTGGCACAGCTCGACGGCGGACAGGTTCTTTATGTCGACAAGCGCAATGCGCGGGTGCCCGTCGAGATGTTTGCGCAGGCGGGCAAGATCGGTCCCGCCTATTGCACCGGGGTCGGCAAGGCGATGCTCGCCTTTCAGGACGTGGAGACCCGTGAGCGCCTGATCGCCCAGCAGAGCTTTCATCGCTACAGGCCGAACACCCTGACCGACGCAAAGACCCTGCACGCCGAGTTAGAGGCAATCCGCCAGCGTGGCCACGCCTTCGACAACGAAGAACACGAGGCCGGGATTTTCTGTGTCGCCATACCGATTCTGTCGGGGTCGGGCCGGGTTATCGGTGGTCTTAGCGTTACTTCGACCCCGGACCGTCATGATCTCGACAGCCTGTCCAAACATTTGCCCGCCCTTCACGCCGCTGCCGGTCAGATCGCAGAAGATGCACAGACCTGGCGCTTTCCTGAAAAACAGCCAGCCAGCGAAAAGCGAGTCACCCCATGTCAGGACTGACGATACGCGATGTAATCAAACGCTATGGCTCCGTGCAGGTGATGCATGGCGTCAATCTGGACATTGCCGATGGTGAGTTCTGCGTCTTCGTCGGCCCGTCGGGCTGTGGCAAATCCACCCTGCTGCGCATGATCGCAGGGTTGGAAGACATCACCGGGGGGACGGTGCATATCGGCGCACGCGATGTCACACGCATGGACCCGTCCGAGCGCGGCGTCGCCATGGTTTTCCAGACCTATGCGCTTTATCCGCACATGACGGTCAAGGAGAACATGGGCTTCGGCCTGAAGATGAACGGCCACCCCAAGGCCGAGATCGAAACTAAAGTCGCCGAGGCGAGCCGGATTCTCAAACTGGATGAATATCTTGCCCGCAAGCCCGCCGCGCTCTCGGGCGGGCAACGCCAGCGCGTTTCCATCGGACGCGCCATCGTGCGCGGGCCGGAGGTGTTCTTGTTCGACGAGCCACTCTCGAATCTCGATGCTGAATTGCGCGTCGATATGCGGGTAGAGATTGCACGTCTGCATAAGGAAATCGGCGCGACGATGGTGTACGTCACCCACGATCAGGTCGAGGCGATGACGCTCGCCGACAAGATCGTCGTGCTGCGCCTTGGCCGGATCGAACAGGTCGGCGCGCCGCTGGACCTCTATCGCGACCCGGACAACCGCTTTGTCGCCGGGTTCATTGGGTCGCCCTCGATGAACTTTCTCGATGGTAAGGTCGAGAATGGCGCGATTGCCGTGTCTGCCTTGCGCGGGTCGGTAACTCCGCCGATCTCTATGCCATCCGATGGGACGAAAGTATCCTTGGGCATCCGGCCCGAGCATCTGTCGATTGACCCGGCTGGCGACACCCACACCGTCGATCTGTGTGAGGCGCTTGGCGGTGTCTCCTACGCCTATCTCGTCGGCGAGTCCGGCGAGCGCATCACGGTCGAGGAACGCGGCGACATTCGCAGCAACGAGGGCGATCGTGTTGGGCTGAGCTTCGACCATGCACGGGCGATGGTGTTCGATGCGACCACGGAAATGCGGTTGCGATAAGTCGCCTCCCCGCGAGCTATCGCCCAATCGCGGCCATGAACTCCCGCCATTCGCCCGGCGACAGGCCACTGTCGCCCTGCTCCACCTTCTCCCCCGCGAGCATCCGCTTGAGCGCGCCTAGGGCGGGGGCCGATAGCTGCACCGCACCCAGCCGGTAATCCTCGAAGGCACCATAGGCCATCGGCACCCAGGCTTTGGTCAACTCAGCGATGGCATCGGCATAGACACGGATTTCGTACTGGGCGTGGGCATCGGCCCGCAGGCGCAGAAAGTGAAACAGGTTATGCAGGTCGGTCTTCCAGTACCACTGCGTATAGGTCGCCAGTGTCAGGTTCATGCGCGCCAACTCACGTGCCAGCCCATCGCGGGCCGGGTCTAACGCCGTCGGTTTGCCCTCGGCATCCGCCGGTCCCTCGTTCAGCATCTCGACATAGTGGCTATAGGTCTGCTCGGCATCGCCGCGCAGAAGGTCGAGAACCCGCGCCGCCTCATCGCCCTCTAACACATCGCCGCGGCCCTGCCGATTCGAGATGGCTTGTGCCGCAAGCTGTTCGGGCGCGGGCACGTAGTATTCCTTGTCGAGAATCGAATAGCGTGCCGAATACTCGTTCACATTCGCCGTGCGGTGGCGAATCCACTGGCGGGCGACGAAGATTGGCAACTTTACATGCAGCTTGATCTCGCACATCTCGAAGGGTGTCGAGTGCCAATGCCGCATGAGATACCGGATCAGCCCCTCGTCATTGCGCGCCGCTTTGGTGCCCCGCCCGTATGAGACGCGCGCTGCCTGCACGATGGCCTCGTCGTCGCCCATGTAGTCGATGGCCCGGACAAACCCGTGATCGAGCAGCGGCAACGCCTCGTAAAGACGGTCTTCGAGGCCGGGCGCAACAACCCTGCGCGTCGCGGCACGGGCAGCGCGCTGGGCTTCGATCTGGGCCTGTTGGTCTGGCGTCAGGGTCATCGGGTTGTCTCTTGCGTTGGCGCGGCTAGCTTTGTGGAGTGTTTACCGATCCAACCGGGAGAGTCCAATGGCCATACAATATCTGCACACGATGGTGCGCGTCACTGACATCGAGGAAAGCAAGAAATTCTACTGCACTCTGCTCGGTCTCGAAGAGGACAATCGCAAAGACCTCAGCGATTGCACGCTCGTGTTTCTGTCGGAACCGGGCGGCGGACCGGGCAATCAGATCGAACTGACCTACAACTGGGACAGCGACGAGAAATACACCGGCGGGCGCAATTTCGGCCACCTCGCCTATCGCGTCGATAATATCTATGAGACTTGCCAAAAGCTGATGGATGCTGGCGTGACGATCAACCGCCCCCCGCGCGACGGTCACATGGCCTTCGTTAAATCGCCGGACGGGATTTCGATCGAACTGTTGCAGGCGGGTGATTCTCTGCCAAAACAGGAACCATGGGCCAGCATGGAAAATACGGGGTCTTGGTGAGCAAAGCTCATCACGACCCCGCCCCCGGCACCGACCGGGGGCTTCTACCCATTCGGCTCAGGCGTACCTTAACAAGACAGCTTACCGCCTTCGCACTCTCAATCTCGGCGATGCCAGCCTTTGCTTGCGACGTCGCCCTCGTTCTCGCGCTCGATGTTTCCGGCAGCGTCGATCCGACAGAATATCGGTTGCAGGCCGAGGGTCTGTCGGCGGCCCTCGGCGACGGGGTCGTGTCCGAGGCGCTGGTCAATGCCAAGGCGCTGGTCGCCGTCGTGCAGTGGAGCGGCGAGCCGCATCAGGCGCTTGTGATCGACTGGACGGCCACCGACACCCACGAAGATGTCGCCACGTTGCGCGCCCGGATCGAGGCCGTCCCCCGCGCCTATCGCAATTATTCCACCGGCATCGGCGAGGCCCTGCGCTTTTCCGCCGATCTGTTCGACACGGCCCCGCGTCAGTGCGACCGCAAGATCATCGACGTGTCCGGCGATGGCCGAAACAACGAGGGCATCGCGCCAGAGACCCTGCGCGAGCGGCTGCTGGCGGCGCAGATAGACGTCAACGGCCTCGCCATCGAAGGGTCGGAGGACGGCATCGCCACCTATTACCGCCAAAAAGTCATTGTCGGCCCCGGTGCCTTCGTCGAGGTCGCGTCGAGTTTCGACGATTTCCCCCGCGCCATCCGCCGCAAATTGCTGCGCGAATTGGCGGACAGGTTCGCCGAACTGCCTTAACCGGCGCAGGGATGCTCTCCCACCTTTCACGGGCCTGTGAGGGCGCAGCGCATGGCTTGTCCGCCATGACGATGTGCGATACCGAACGGGTCCGCGATCTACGAGGTATCCTGAGCCATGCCCATTCGAATTCCGGCCAATCTGCCCGCCGCCACCGTTCTCGCCCGCGAAGGGGTGATGGTGATGGCCGAGGACGACGCGGATCGTCAGGACATTCGCCCCTTGCGCGTGGCGCTGCTGAACCTGATGCCCGATAAAATCCGCACGGAAGCACAGATTGCGCGGTTAGTCGGGGCCAGCCCGCTACAGGTCGAGTTGCACTTGCTGCGCATGGCCAGCCATAGCCCGAAGACAGCATCGCCCGAGCATATGCTGTCCTTCTATCGGCCCTGGGACGAGGTGCGCAGCGAGAAATTCGACGGGTTGATCGTCACCGGTGCCCCCATCGAACTGATGGATTTCGAGCAGGTCACCTACTGGCCCGAACTGAGCGCGCTGTTCGACTGGGCCGACGATCACGTGCATTCGCTGTTCTCGATCTGCTGGGGCGCGCAGGCGGCGCTGTATCATTACCATGGCGTCCCCAAGCATACGCTGGACGCCAAGGCTTTCGGCGTCTTTCGCCACCGTAACCTCGCCCCGTCCTCGCCTTACCTGCGGGGATTTTCCGATGATTTCTCGATTCCCGTCTCGCGCTGGACCGAGGTGCGCCGGGCTGACCTGCCCGAAGATCGCGGGATCGAGGTGCTGATGGAGGGGGCCGATACCGGCCTTTGTATGCTGGTCGAGGCCGCGAAACGCCGCCTCTATATGTTCAATCACGTCGAATATGACAGTACCTCACTGGCTGAGGAATATCATCGCGATGTGGCGAAGGGATCGCAGATTGCGGTGCCGAAGAACTACTTTCCCGCCGATGATCCGACACGCTCGCCCGAAAACCGTTGGCGGAGTCACGCGCATTTGCTCTTTGGAAACTGGCTGAACGAACTCTACCAGAGCACGCCCTTCGACATTGCCGAGATCGGCGGATGAAACCCAAATTCCGCCCCCGTTTTCCTTGGCTCGGCGGCGACCTGCAAACCCTGCGCAACCGGCTGGTCCAGCGCCGGGTTGACGTGCCCGGTCCGAGTGAAGCCTTTCAGGCGGTCACGGCTGATGGCGATACACTGACCGGGACGCTGCACCCCGCACTGGAAGACGGATCGCCGCTGGTGGTCCTCTTCCATGGCCTGACAGGCGACGAGGACAGCACGTATATGCGCGTGTCGGCACGGTATCATCTGGCAAATGGGCGCGGCGTTCTGCGGATGAACCTGCGCGGTGCCGGGTCGTCAGAAGCGTTATGCGAACAGCCCTATTCCGGGGCCAGCTGGCCCGACATTCTGACAGTTCTGGCAGCCCTCGATCCGGCATGGACGCAGCACGGCGTGGTTCTGGTCGGCTATTCCATGGGCGGCAATATCCTTCTCAACGCCCTGCCCCATTTGCCCGATGAAACGGTTTGCATTGGCGCGGCGACCGTATCAGCGCCGATTGATCCGGCGACGGCATCGCAACAATTGATGAAGCCGCGCAATCGTGTCTATCAAGCGTCACTGCTCAAGGAGATGCGGCGGTTCTGGCTCGCGCGTCCCGAGGCGAAAGACCCGAAAAAGCGACAAGCCATCGAGAGCGCATCGAGCATCTGGGACTTCGATGACCGTGTCACCGGTCCGCATATCGGTTACTCCGGGGCCGCGCAGTATTACGAGGATACAGCGGGCCTGCACAAGGTTGGCGACATCCGCATCCCTCTGTTGCTAATCCATGCGGCGAACGATCCGTGGATACCGGCACGGTCCTATTTCTCGTTGCCGCTGCAAGAAAACCTGCGGGTCGAGATCGCCGCGTCCGGCGGCCATGTTGGATTTCATGGGGCGGATTCGCAGCCCTGGCACGACCTGCGCATCGACGCCTTTATCTCCGGATTGGATGGACGCGCCGCCTGAGGCGACCTACTCTTTCGTGTCGGCGATGGAGAGGCGTGATGAGTGAGTTTGCAAAACCGTTCGATGGCGAGATAAGCCGGTTCCTGAAGAACGATGCGCCCAAGACCATGCGCGAGGCGATCAAGGCAGCGAAAAAGGATGACCTGCTCGATCCGACCTATCCCTACGACAAGCGCATGGACAAGGACGACTACGAGACCGCGCTGGAGGAAAGCCAGATCGAGCTTGTACGAATGCAACGCTGGATCACCGAAACCGACTCCAGAGTTGTGATCTTGTTCGAGGGGCGTGATGCCGCCGGCAAGGGTGGTGCGATCAAGCGGCTGACGCTCAACCTGAACCCGCGTGTCGCCAATGTCGTCGCCCTCGGCAAGCCGTCGGATCGTGAGCGCGGGCAATGGTATTTTCAGCGCTATATCGCGCACCTGCCGACCAGCGGGGCGATGACGATCTTTGACCGCTCCTGGTATAACCGCGCCGGGGTAGAGCCGGTCATGGGTTTTGCCAGCGAAGATCAGGTCGATCTGTTCTTCAAACAGGTTCCCGAATTCGAGCGTATGCTGGTCGATGACGGCGTGCACTTGATCAAGATATGGCTGACGGTCAGTCAGACCGAGCAGTTACGCCGATTCCTCGACCGGGAGGCAGACCCGCTGAAACATTGGAAAATCTCGCCTATCGACGTCGCGGCGCTGGGCAAGTGGGATGACTACACCAAGGCGCGTCGGCGCATGTTCGAGCGCACCCATACCGACGCCGCGCCATGGACGGTCATCCGCGCCGAGGATAAGCGCCGGGCGCGGCTGGCTGTGATCCGTACCGTCCTCGACCGCATTCCCTATGCTGGGAAAGACGAGGACATCGCAATCGCGCCCGATCCACAGATATGCGGCGCGCCGGGGGATCAGGGAGAGTTGGGATGACCGTGAAATCGCGCTTCATGTTGCGCGGCCGACGCTGAACAGGCTATTGCAAGGATCAATGACAGAACATCGCCCGCCAAAACTCCGCTTTTACCTCACCGAGGCCCAGCCCTGCCCCTATCTGCCCCAGCGCATGGAGCGGAAGGTGTTTACGCCCCTGCGCGGCAATCGCGCGGCAAATGTAAATGACCGGCTGTCGGTGAACGGATTTAGGCGCAGCCAGAACGTCGCCTATCGCCCGCAATGCCCCGGCTGCAATGCCTGTATCGCAACGAGGGTGGTCGCGGGCGAGTACGCGCCCTCTCGCTCCGACCGGCGTATCGTGAAGCGGAACAGCCGCCTCAAACGGATCGTGCGCCCCGCCATCGCGACCGAAGAACAGTATCAGTTATTCCGCAAATATCTTGCCTCTCGCCATGCCGATGGCGCGATGGCCGCGATGGATGCCCTCGATTTTGCCTCCATGGTCGAGGACAGCACAGTTCGTACCCAAGTGATCGAGTATCACGATACCGGTGAAGACGGTGAACCGGTCCTGGTGGCCGCCTGTCTGACCGACGTCATGGCCGACGGTGTGTCGCTGGTCTACAGCTTCTTCGACCCGGAGCGCAGCCGTGACAGCCTCGGTAACTTTATTATTATCGACCATATCGACCTATCCCGAGCGCTTGGGCTGTCTTACGTCTATCTCGGCTATTGGGTCGATGGTTGTCGAAAGATGGCCTATAAAACCCGGTTTCACCCGACCGAGGCATTGATCGGGACCGGGTGGCGACGCGTGCGCGAGGTTGAAGACGATTCGACGTGAGCCATCGAGTGTGCGGCGCATTTTTTGAAGCGACTTGCGCGGTGTCACTCTACCTTTTAACGTGTTGCGAATCCTCCCGTGACGATATTCGGGACGGATACGACGGACGCGAAAGCACCGAACCTTAGGGAGAGACAATCTATGAAACGTCGCGACTTTATCCGCGGAGCCGCCGTTGCAGGCGCAGCCGTGCCATTGGCGGCACCGGCCCACGCCCAATCCAGCACAGAGATGAACATTGTTTCCACCTGGCCTCGGGACTTCCCCGGTCTCGGCGTAAGCGCCCAGCGCCTCGCCGCACGGATCGAAGAACTGACCGATGGTGACATCAAGGTCACGTACTATGCGGCTGGCGAAAAAGTCGGTGCATTCGACTCCTTCGATGAAGTTGCAGGCGGCAATAGCCAAGCCTATATCGGCGCTGATTACTACTGGAAGGGCAAGCACCCTGCGTGGGCGTACTTTACCGCTGTTCCGTTCGGTCTGACCTACACGGAAATGGACGCCTGGATCAAATACGCGGGCGGTCAGGAACTCTGGGACGAAGTTGCCGGTGAATTCGGCCTCAAGAACTTCGCCTGCGGCAACACCGGCGTTCAGATGGGCGGTTGGTTCAACAAAGAGATCGAAAGCCCCGACGATTTCGACGGCCTGAAGATGCGTATTCCGGGTCTCGGCGGTGACGTTCTCGCCAAGCTCGGCGCTTCGCCGGTCTCGCTGCCGGGTGGTCAGATCTATGAAAACCTTGTCTCCGGTGCTGTGGACGCGACCGAGTGGGTTGGACCCTACAACGATTACTTCATGAACTTCCACAAGGCGGCGAAATACTACTACTGGCCCGGTATGCACGAGCCAGGCTCGCAGCTTGCCCTCGGCATGAACGAAAGCTGGTGGAGCAGCCTGTCGACGACGCAGCAGGCGATCATCCAGGCCGCCTGTAACGAAGAAAACGCGCGCCAGATGGCCGAGACCAACGCCAATAACGGTGAATACCTGCAAAAGTTGCTCACCGAAGAAGGCGTCGAACTGCGCGAGTTCAACGACGACGTCTATGAAGCCATGGGCGAAGCCGCCGAAGAAGTGTTCGAGGAAACCCGCGAGCACAGCGACTTGGCCGCCAAAGTCAATGACAGCCACATGAAAGCCCGCAAGGAAATCGGTGGTTACATGGCCATCGCCGATGTCGGCTACTCGAACAAGCGTAACCGCATCTTCGGTATCGGTGAGACGGAGTAACGTCTTAGCGGCTTGTGAAGCAAAACCAAAAGGCGGGGCGACAGCCTCGCCTTTTGTCTAGAGGCCCGGCGTTTCAGCTCGATTCTGGCATCCGAGGCACTCTGCGAAAACCTAGCGCGACACATACAAACCATCCATCGGGGGAACCATGGCGGTTTCAGACGACCTCGGGGCGCATGAAGACTACCGGGCCGATAATCCGGGCACGCTTTCACGAATATTCGGCTGGGGTGTTCTCGCCGTTATGGCCGTTTTCCTGATCAACAACGTGCTGACCTTCTGGTTCGACTGGCCGGGAGTTGCGCCGTTCTTTGGCTGGCAATCCACCAGTGAGATCGGGTTGCTGTCGGGCATTCAGCTTGCGCTCTATGTCGCCGCCATCGCGCTGACGATATTCTATGTGCAGCGCACCAGCGGGCGGATGTTACGCACCGACGGCCAGATGGTCAGCGACTTCAATCGTTTTCTGGTCAGGGCAGCATTCTGGGCCGTGCTTTTGGTCGGACTCGCTGACGCCGTCATCTCTTTCCTCCGAGTTGAGGGAATGTTGGCCGATGTGTTCGGGCCGGAGATCGAGTCCGGGCTGAACAAGTCGAATTACCGCGGCATATACGTTCACGTACCGATGATCCTGCTCGGCATCTTCATCGGGGCGGTCACCCGCTCGCTTGGCTTTATCTGGCTTGCCTTACTCGTGGTCGCAGCCGAACTGCTCATCGTCTTCTCGCGCTTCATTTTCTCCTATGAACAAGCGTTCATGGGTGACCTCGTGCGCTTCTGGTATGCGGCACTGTTCCTGTTTTCCAGTGCCTATACACTGCTCGAAGACGGGCATGTGCGTGTTGACGTTGTCTACGCATCTCTCAATCGGCGCGGGCGGGCCGTGGTCAACTCGGTTGGCGCGATCCTGCTCGGCATGAGCCTCTGCTGGACGATCCTGATCCTCGGCATGTGGAGCAAGGCGGCCATCATCAACAGCCCGATCCTCGTTTTCGAGACGACCCAGACCGGTTTCGGGATGTATGTGAAATATCTGATGGCCGGTTTCCTGGCCATATTCGCGATCACCATGATGTTCCAGTTCGTTGCGGCGTTTTTCGACGCCCGCGCCGACCGGCGGGGTGAACCCGGCGGACGCGAGATAACGAACGAAATCATCCACTGATCTAGCCCAGTATCGCCGGACCGAACGGAAGCATCGCCGCATGGAACTCTATTTCCTCCTCCTCCTCATCGTTCTCATGGCCTTCGCGCTAGGCTCCGGTTATCCGGTGGCATTCGCCCTGCCCGGTTCGGCGATCATCACCATCGGCATCGCCGCCGTCTGCGGGCATATCTTCGCCGGTGATGGCGGCGCGTATTTTGCCGAGGGAGACGCGATCAACTGGCTGACTGCCGGGAACACAAACCTCCGAGGGGTCTATTGGGAGGTCGAGCGCGATACGCTGATTGCGATTCCGTTGTTCATCTTCATGGGCGTGATGCTGCAACGCTCGAAGATTGCCGAAGACCTGCTGATCACGATGGCGCAATTGTTCGGGCCGATTCCGGGCGGTTTGGGCATTTCGGTCGTGTTCGTCGGCGCACTTCTCGCCGCAACCACCGGTATCGTCGGTGCAACCGTTGTTGCCATGGGCCTGATTTCACTGCCCGCAATGCTGCAACGAAACTATTCCCCGGCCCTCGCCAGCGGCACGATCTGCGCGTCCGGCACGCTGGGACAGATTATTCCGCCCTCCATCGTTCTGATCATTCTGGCCGATCAGCTCTCGAGTGCCGTCGATCAAGCCGGCACGGCGCGTACCGCCCTCTATAAAACGGCCACCGGCGAGTTGACGATGCCGACCGAATACGGCGTCCTGTCCACCAGCGCGGGCGATATGTTCATGGGAGCGTTCGTTCCCGGGCTGATGCTGGTCGCCATCTACATGCTGTTCATCCTGTTATTCGCGTTTCTACGCCCGCAATACGCGCCCGCCGTTCACTACGAAGGCCAGTACGATTCAGCTTTTTGGGGCAAGGTATTCCTGACCCTTGTGCCGCCGCTGGCGCTGATCATTCTGGTGCTCGGGTCGATCCTCGGCGGTATCGCGACGGTTAACCAGGCCGGTGCCATCGGTGCCATCGGTGCCATGGTGATGGCAGGCTATCGCCTTAAAGAAGGGCCGACGGCGTTTATTCCCGCCCTGCTCGCCCTCGGCGCGATGGTCGTCATCGGTTACGCGATTTCGAACTACGATACCAATATCAAGGGCATGGACACGCCCGAGGATGAACTCGGCGTGATGATTGCCGGGATTGGCGTTGCGGTGCTGGTCTTCGCAATCCTGTGGAGCGGCCTGCGCACCTATCGCATCGACGATACCCTGCGCGGCGTGATGATCGACACGGCAAAGACGACGTCGCTGGTCTTCATCATCCTGCTCGGTGCGGCCATGTTGACCTCAGCCTTCCGGGCGTTTGGCGGCGAGGAAATGGTCAAGCACTTCCTCGAGTCGCTGCCTGGCGGGTTCTGGGCGAAGTTTGTTATCGTGATGGCAGTGATCTTCGTGCTCGGCTTTTTCCTCGACTTTATTGAGATTGCCGTGGTCGTGGTGCCGATCGTTGCGCCAATTCTGCTGGCTGACCCGAGCGCGAACATTACCGCTGTTTGGCTTGGCGTGATGATCGGGCTGAATATCCAGACATCGTTCCTGACCCCGCCCTTTGGCTTTGCGCTCTTTTACTTGCGAGGGGTTGCGCCCGCGACGGTGAAGACAACCCAGATCTACAAGGGCGTCGTCGCCTTCATCGGCTTGCAATTGCTCGCCTTGACGATTGTCGGGCTCTATCCTGCACTGGTGAACTATCTGCCCAAGCGTCTGTCGCTGACCGCCGAAAGCGCGCCGCCGCCGCTGAATCCGACCCTGCAATACTGCATGGAAAACTACGTCGCCGAACAGTTCGACAAGGATGGCGACACGATCCGCAGTGCCATCGAACGGATGCAGGCGGTGGACATCAGTTATCTGCCGAACAAACTCGGCAAGGAGCTTGGCGAAAGTTTCGACGGGGCGGAAAACGCCTTCACGCTGCTCGATGAAGTCGGCACGACCTCCGATGCGGTCAAGGAAGCGTCTCCGGCGATCAAGCCGATGCACCGCAAGGTTCGCGCTCTTGAAGCGCATATCCTGGCGCTGGAGAACGAGATCGAGTACCTGGAAACCCGCGCCCGCCGTGCCGATTCAGGCAGTGATCGCGAAATCCAGGCGCAAGAACGCATTGCGTTGCTGACAGAAGAGCTGGAGCGCGAAAAGGCACTGATCCCCGACACTTGGGACGAACAGTACAAGACCTTTGCTAAGCTGACTGCCGCCGAAAGCAAGGCGCGCAACCAGTACCGCCGCAATGCCGACGACGTGTACGAGCCCCTATCCGAAACCATCGAAATCATCCGCTATCGCGATGCGCTGGCTGAATTCGGTCCGGTTCTGGACGGCTTGCAAGCCCGTCTGGACGCCGCTGATCCATCCGAACGCGAAGAGATTGCCCGCGAGGTAGAACGCGGGGCGGACGCTATCGAAGGCGCGCGCAGCATAGAAAGCCCATTGTCGAAGGCCCGCCGCGCCTTGCGCGACCGCGATCCCGACCCCGAGGAGGCCGCCGAACTGATCCTCGAGGCCCAGGCCGCCTATGAAGAAGAGTTGACTTGGCGGACGAAGGCCGAGACCGACCTGCTGCCTGAACTGCTGGCCTATCGCGAGGCAATCAAGGACACAATCGGGTTGCGCGGTCAGGACCGTCTGCCCCGCGGACAGGCGCTCTATGTCGCATCGTGCAGCTCGGGCCACCGGGATATTTCGCTGAATTTCTGATGTCTCGACGATACGAAGGACACCACCGCCGATGACAAATCCCATCCACATCATCGGCGGCGGCATGGCCGGATGCGAGGCGGCTTGGCAGGCGAGCCGCGCAGGCGTGCCTGTCGTGCTGCACGAAATGCGGCCTCACCGTGAAACCCATGCGCACCAGACCGACGGGCTGGCCGAGCTGGTCTGCTCCAACTCTTTCCGCTCAGACGACCACGAGACCAATGCCGTCGGCCTGCTGCACGAAGAAATGCGCCGGGCTGGCTCGCTGATCATCGCCATGGCGGACAAGACCGCCTTGCCTGCGGGCGGCGCGCTGGCGCTGGACCGCGATGCGTTTTCGGCGGCGGTGACGGCGGCGCTGGAGGCTGAACCGCTCGTCACTATTGCTCGCGAGGAGGTCGACGGCCTGCCCCCCGCCGAGTGGGACAACGTCATCGTCGCGACCGGCCCGTTGACCTCCGAACCACTTGCCAAAGCGATTGGTGCGCTAACCGGGACAGAAAGCCTTGCGTTTTTCGACGCCATCGCGCCGATCATCCACGCCGACAGCATCGACATGAGCAAAGCGTGGTTTCAGTCGCGTTATGACAAGGGCGAGACCGAGGCCGATCGCACCGCCTATCTGAATTGCCCCATGGACCGTGACCAGTACGAGGGCTTTATCGACGCGCTGCTCTCCGCCGAGAAGACCGAGTTCAAGGACTGGGAAAAGGACACGCCCTATTTCGAAGGCTGTCTGCCTATCGAAGTGATGGCTGAGCGGGGCCGCGAGACCCTGCGCTGGGGACCGATGAAGCCGGTGGGCCTGACCAATCCCCATAATCCGACCGTCAAACCCCACGCCATCGTGCAGCTGCGCCGCGAGAATGCGCTTGGTACGCTGATGAACCTTGTCGGCTTCCAGACCAAGATGAAATACGGCGCACAGGCAGAGGTTCTGCGCTCGATACCGGGGTTGGAGGGCGCGGAGTTCGCCCGCCTTGGCGGCATCCACCGCAATACGTTCCTGAACAGTCCGACCCTGCTCGACGAGACCATGCGCCTGAAAGCCGACCCGCGCCTGCGCTTTGCCGGTCAGATCACCGGCGTCGAGGGCTATGTCGAATCCGCTGCCATGGGTCTGCTCGCAGGACGTTTTGCCGCCGCCGATGCGCGGGGCGAAGCGATTGCCCTGCCCCCCGGCGATACCTCCCATGGCGCGCTGTTGAACCACATCACCAAGGGCGCGGAAGCGGCGATATTTCAGCCGATGAACGCAAACTTTGGCCTCTTCCCGCCCCTCGCCGAAGAAATCCGCAAGGGCCGCAAGGGCAAACGCGACCGGGCGCGGGCGTATACCGAGCGAGCCAAGGTGTCATGGGATGGATGGCTCGGGCGTCTGTCGGCGGCGGCTTGACTCCCTCTCCCTATCCGCAAGGATGGGGATCGGAGGCCCCCATGGCAGATGACGATTTCTTCGACGACATCTATGGACTGGAAACGCTGGACGAAACCGCCGCGCATTACGCGAAATTCGCCAAGGCTTATGAGCAAGCGATGGCCGAGAATGGCTATCTGACGCCGGGCCGCACCGCCGCCGCCCTGATCAACAGCGGGGCCGATATGGGCCAGCCGGTTCTCGACATCGGCTGTGGCAGCGGGCTGAGCGGATTGGCGCTGAAGGCAGTGGGGTTTGTAACAATCGACGGAACGGATTATTCCGACGCGATGCTGGCCGAGGCACAGGGCAAGGGCCTCTATCGCGCCTTATGGCAGGGCGATCTGTCTGTGCCTGATGCGGAGCGCGCCGACAACTATGACACGATCAACGCGGCGGGGGTCATCAATCCCGGCCATGCCCCGCCCGAGGCCCTCGACAATGCGCTGGCAATGCTGAAATCGGGCGGGCTGTTTGCGTTCTCGCTCAATGACCACGCCATCGCAGCGCACGACTACGAGGGGCGCGTGCATATGCTCTTGGATGGCGGTTGGGCCGAATTGCTGCACCGGGAATACGGCGAGCATATGCCGGGAAAAGACCTCAAAGCCTGGGTCTACGTTTTACGTAAACGCTGATTACCAGCGGTTTCGAATGCCGTTCCAAAGGATAGATAACCGCTCTCGCGCGGCGCTACGCGGAATGGATGCAGTCAGGTTATGGCGCGCTGTTACCGCTTCCAACAGTGCGGGAGCCGCCGCTTTGGGCACCGAGCGACGCGCAGCACGCGCGCGCTCCATCCGCCGCCGGCCCTCGGCGGCCAGCGCATCGACGCGCTCCATCGGCATCGGTTTACGCCCCGCCTCGACCATCGCAGGCTGAGCCATGAGATACCGCGCCGAACCGATGGCAAAACCGGCATCGCGCGCCGCACCCTCCCCCGCCGCCTCCAACGGCGTCAGCGCCCGCGCCGCGAGCAGGGTCAAGCCCCCTGCCGTCGCCGCGATATACTCGAACAGCGCCCCATCGCTCGCCGGAAAAGCCGGGTCGAGGTCAAACGCCCGCGCGTCGATCAACGCATCGAAGGGCGCGCGAGGCAACTCTGCCTCTTTCACCGCATCGGCAAGCGGCGTCGTTACCTCGTGGGCGCGCACAGCACCGCCGCCGTAAATCTGGTCCAACGCCTCGCGCCACCATTGCAGGCGGATTTCTCCCAGCATCGGCTCGGACACCATCGGCGCAATCTTGGCGATTTCCAGATTGAACGCATAGAGCGCAAATAAGCGCTCGCGCTTGTCCGGCGGTGCGAACACAGCGGTGCGGTATCGGTCCGGGTCGCCCCGCTGCACGATCTCGGCACAGGCCGACAGGTTCATGCCCGCGCCGCCGCCACGGGCGCATCCTCGGCCACCAGCTTATAGAGAATAGCATCCTCCAGCGCCTGAAACGAGGCATCAACGATATTGGCCGAAACGCCGACGCTCGCCCAGCGAGACCCTGTCCCATCGCGGCTGACGATCATCACGCGGGTGACGGCATCGGTGCCGCGCCCGACGATACGGACCTTGAAATCCTCCAGTTCCAGATCGTCGATATGACGCTGATACTTGCCCAGATCCTTGCGCAACGCCATCGACAGGGCATTCACCGGCCCCTCGTCTTCGGCGCTGACAGGGTCGAGGCTCTCGGAGGCAGAGAGAAACTGTTCGCCATCCACCGTCACCTTGACCACCGCTTCGGAGGCGGTGACCAGTTCGCCATTCGCGTTGTGGCGGCGCTCGACGGTCACGCGATAGCGGTCGACGGTGAAGTAGTCCGGCATCTGGTCCAGAAACCGCCGCGCCAGCAGCACGAAGCTCGCCTCGGCACTGTCATAGGCAAAGCCGCGCTCCTCCATGATTTTTACATGATCGAGCAAACGCGCGAGGCGCGGGTCGTCGGGTTGCACCGCAATGCCCGCCTCTGACAATCGCCGCAGCAGGTTCGAGCGCCCTGCCTGATTGGACATCGGGATAACCCGCTCGTTACCGACCAATTCCGGCGCAATATGCTCGTAGGTCGTGGGGTCTTTCGCGATGGCCGAGGCGTGCAGCCCCGCCTTATGGGCAAAGGCCGCCGAACCGATATAGGGCGCGTGGGGGTTGGGCGCACGGTTGAGAATTTCATCCAGCAATAGTGAGAGGCGCGGCAGGCCGGTAAGGCCCTCGCGGGTCACGCCGGTCTCGTACAGGCTGCCATAAGGTTCTTTCAGAACCAGCGTCGGGATCAGGCTGATAAGATTGGCATTTCCGCAGCGCTCGCCAAGGCCGCTGAGCGTGCCTTGGATTTGCCGTGCGCCCGCATCGACCGCCGCGAGCGTATTCGCGACCGCGTTGCCGGTGTCATCATGGGTGTGGATGCCGATGCGATCACCGCCAAACCGGTCACAAACCACGCGGGTCACGGTGCCGACTTCTGCGGGCAGCGTGCCGCCATTGGTATCGCACAGCGCGACCCAGCGTGCGCCAGCGTCCAGCGCAGCTTCGATGCAGGAGAGTGCGTAATCGGGATCAGCGCGGTATCCGTCGAAGAAATGCTCGGCATCCAGCATCGTCTCGCGACCCTGTGCAACGCAATGGGCGATGGAAGCGCGGATATTCTCGAGGTTTTCGTCGTTGGTGATGCCAAGCGCCGTTTCGACGTGAAAGACATGGGTCTTGCCGACGAGGCAGACGGTTTC
>CALGNO010000181.1 GCA_937958625.1 uncultured Neomegalonema sp. | reverse complement strand
TTTGCTGTCCTTTGACAATATCCGCTGGATTGTCGGCGGCCAGCCCAAGGATGGCGGGATCGGCAGCTTGCTCACGCTCATGAACCGGGTCAAGAAAGCCTATCTGATCGGCGAGGCCGCGCCCGCCTTTGCCGCTGAACTCGGCGCGCATCCTCATGCAATCGCCGAGACCATCGACGCGGCGGTGGCCATGGCGGCGGCGGAGGCGGAAGAGGGCGATACCGTCCTGCTCGCCCCGGCCTGTGCCAGCTTTGACCAGTACCGGAATTTCGAGCTGCGCGGCGATGCGTTTGTTGCCGCCGTGGAGCGTCTGAAAGAGGAGCGCGCGGCGTGAGTGTGCCTCTTGCAAAACCGCACATGCTTCGAGACGGCCCTACGGGCCCCCTCAGCATGAGGTCGTATCCATGCGTTCATCCTGAGGAGCGGCAACGCCGCGTCTCGAAGGATGCGACGCCGGTCAAGCACACCCTGCGTGCAAAGGAGTCCCGGCCATGACAACGCTGTTGTTCGAGCATAAGCCCCGGCTGACCTGGAGCGGTGTGCGGCATTGGTGGGAGGTTGTGGACCGGCCCTTGCTGGTCTGCGCGTTCTTTCTGATTGCCCTTGGCATCGTGCTGAACTTCGCGACGAGTCCCGCCCTAGCGTCGCGGCACGGGCTGGACCCGTTTCACTTCGTATTGCGGCAAGCGATTTTCGCGGTGCCCGCCATCCTGTTGATGCTGGCCTTGTCGATGGCCTCGCCAAAGGTCATCCGGCGGTTCGGCGTGCTGCTGTTCTGTGTGACAATTGCGCTGTTGATGCTGGTGCTGTTGATCGGGTCGGCGCGGAATGGCGCGACCCGGTGGCTCTCGCTCGTGTTTTTCTCGCTGCAACCGTCGGAGTTGGCCAAGCCTGCCCTTGTCGCCGCCTCGGCATGGATGCTGTCGCTGCGCGATGAACCGCACGCGCCGCCGGGGGCGATGATCGCGGCGCTGTGCCTTGCGCTGACGGCGTTTCTGGTCGCGATGCAGCCGGATTACAGCCAGACGGCGCTGATCTGTGCGGTCTGGGGCGTCGTGTTCTTTCTGTCGGGGGCGTCGATTGTCTGGGCGGTTTCCGGCGGCTTGCTGGCGGTGGGCGGCGGTGCGATTGCCTACGCCACCTCGCCCTATGTCGCCGAGCGCCTGCGCCTGATGTTCGATCTGGAAAGCTCCAGCGGTTATCAGATGCGCAAGACCGTCGCCGCCATCCGTGAGGGCGGTTTGTGGGGCACGGGGCCGGGTGAGGGCGTGGAGAAGATGGGCCTGCCCGATGCCCATTCGGATTTCATCATCGCCGTCGCGGCGGAGGAATACGGGCTGATCATGACCCTCGTCATCATCGCCGTCTTCGCCTTTATCGTCGCGAGGGGCTTTTTGCTGGCGGCTGAGTTGAAGTCGGTCTTTGCGCGGCTGGCGGTCAGCGGTATTGCGGCGCTGATCGGCTTTCAGGCGTTCATTCATATCGGCGTGTCGGCCCGCGCCCTGCCGCCCACGGGTATGACGCTGCCGCTGGTCAGCTATGGCGGGTCGAGCCTGATGGCCATGGGGGTTGCCTTTGGCATGTTGCTCGGCCTGACACGGATGGATATGGAGCGGCTGCGGTGACGAATCCATCGTCACCCTCGGACTCGATCCGAGGGTCTCAGCCTGGTGCGAAAGATCCTCGGACCCAGCCCGAGGAGGGCACAGCGCGCTTCGCGGTTCTCGCGGCGGGGGGCACGGGCGGGCATATGTTTCCGGCGCAGTCCCTTGCCGAAGAATTGCTGCGCCGCGGATGGCGCGTGGCGCTGGCCACGGACAAGCGCGGTCTTGCATATTCCGGCGGATTTCCGGCTTCGGTCGAGCGGCGGGCGCTGAAGGCCGAGACGCCTGCGCGCGGTGGCCTGATCGCCAAGATCGCCGCGCCGCTTGCTTTGTTGAGCGGCACGCTGGAGGCGGTGCAGTGGTTCAAGCGCGACCGCCCCGCGATCATCATCGGTTTCGGCGGCTATCCGGCGGCCCCGGCCACGGCGGCGGCCATTCGGATGAAAATCCCCCGGATCATCCACGAACAGAACGCCGTGCTGGGCAAGGCCAACCGCCTGTTCGTCAAGCGCGCGACCTTGCTGGCGTGTGGCATCGGCGTTCCGGCGAATACCCCAGCGGGGGTGCCGAGCGAATTGGTCGGCAACCCGATCCGCGATGCTGCGCTGGCGCAGGCAAATGCGCCCTTTCCTCAGATGGACGGGCGCATCCGTCTGGTGGCCTTTGGCGGCTCTCAAGGGTCAAAGGCGCTGTCCGATGCGGTGCCCGAGGCGCTGGCGGCGCTGCCCATTCCCCTGCGTGACCGCCTGTCGGTGACCCTGCAAGTCCGCGATGAGGGGCTCGCCGAGGCGACACGCGTGTTGTCCGGCGCTGGTATCAAGGCCGAAGCAGCCGCGTTTTTCGACGACATGCCGGAACGGCTAGCGAAGGCGCATCTGGTGATTGCCCGCGCCGGGGCCTCGACCTGTGCCGAACTGACGGCGCTGGGCCGACCCGCGATCCTCGTGCCGTTGCCAAGCGCGATGGCGGACCATCAGACCGCCAATGCGCGGATACTGGAGGAGGCGGGTGGTGTGATCCTGTTGCCCGAATCCGACCTGTCCCCGAGCGGCTTGTCCGGCACCATAGATGCACTGTTGGCGAATCCGGCACGGCTGGAGGGTATGGCCGCCGCCGCCCGCGATCTGGGCAGGCCGGAGGCGGCGCGCATCCTTGCCGATCTGGTCGAGCGGCACGCGGATTGACAATCCGTCTACGGCGTATCGAAAAATTAACCTTTGGTTAACGAACCCCCTCGACTTTGGGAAAGAAACCGTCAAATCACGGCCCGATCCTTGCTGAGACTGCGAGGGTGTCAAAAACAATAAACGAGAGCAGACATGACAGGCATTCCCTTCGATATGGGCCCGATTCACTTCATCGGTATCGGCGGCATCGGCATGAGCGGCATTGCCGAGGTCATGCTCAATCTCGGTTATAAGGTCCAGGGTTCGGACCAGCGCGAAAGCCCGATTGTCCAGCGCCTGCGCACCATGGGCGCGACGATCCATATCGGTCACGCGCCGGGGAATATCGAGGGCGCGAGCGTCATCGTGAAATCATCGGCAGTGAAAGACGAAAACGTCGAACTCGCCGCCGCGCGGGGCAATCGCTTGCCGGTCGTGCGCCGGGCCGAGATGCTTGCCGAACTCATGCGCCTGAAGCTCAACGTCGCCGTTGCGGGCACCCACGGCAAGACCACGACAACCTCGCTGGTCGCGACCCTGCTGGATGCGGGCGGCATCGACCCCACGGTCATCAATGGCGGTATCATCCAGTCCTATGGCTCGAACGCGCGCAAGGGCGAGGGCGAGTGGATGGTGGTCGAGGCCGACGAGAGCGACGGCACCTTCACGCGGTTGCCGGCCACAATCGGCGTCATCACCAATATCGACCCCGAGCACATGGAGCATTACGGCAGCTTCGATAACTTGCGCACCGCGTTCCTGCGTTTTGTCGAGAATATCCCGTTCTACGGCGCGGCGGTTTGCTGCATCGACCATCCCGAGGTGCAAGCCCTGATTGGCCGGGTCAAGGATCGCAAGATCGTCACCTATGGCTTCAGCCCGCAAGCCGATATCCGCGCCGTGAACCTGCGCTACGAACTCGGCACCGCGCGCTTTGATGTGGAATTGCGCAATGGCACCAATCGTTTGATCGAAGGGTTCAGCCTGCCGATCCCCGGTGACCATAACGTGCTGAATGCGCTGGCCGCCATCGGTGTGGCGCGCCGCCTCGGTATTGCTGAGGAGACGATCCGCGACGGGCTGGCCGGGTTTGCCGGGGTCAAGCGCCGCTTTACCCATGTCGGCGACTGGAACGGCATTCGCATCATCGACGATTACGGCCACCACCCGGTTGAGATCGCAGCGGTGCTCAAGGCTGCCCGCGCCTCGACCCAGGGCCGGGTCATCGCGGTGCATCAGCCGCATCGCTATACGCGCCTCAGCCACCTGTTCGAGGATTTCTGCAACTGCTTCAACGATGCCGATGTTGCCGTGATCGCCGATGTCTATGAGGCAGGCGAAGACCCGATTGAGGGCGCGGACCGCGACTCGCTGGTTGCGGGCATGACCGAACGCGGCCACCGCCGGGCGCTGACGCTGGATGGCCCCGAAGACCTGCCCGCTTTGGTCGCGCGTGAGGCGCAGCCGGGAGATATGGTTGTGTGCCTCGGCGCCGGGTCGATCACCACATGGGCGAATGACCTGGCGGAGGCGCTGGGAAAGCTTGAACGCGCGGCCTGAGGGTTGCGGTGTCTTGGGCGTTTACCGTTGCCCCGCACTTGATGCGGGGCCTCGTTGAGTGAAGCGCGTAACGGCAAGAGGCCCCGGATCGAGTCCGGGGCAGCGGGTTTTCTTGTCGGCATCCAACTTGAAGACGTTGTCATTCCCCGCGCAGGCGGGGAATCCACGTCGAAACAAAGACTTGCTTCCGCGTATTGCGCGAATTTCATCGTTTCGAGAAACTGCAGAATGGATACCCCGCCTGCGCGGGGTATGACAGTTTCTATCTGCGAATATTGTCCAGGATGCTTTTGATTTTGCAAACAAACGAGACGTGTGAATGCAGTAGGACTTGATCCGGGGCAGCGGGTTTTCAGACAGCTTCCTCACCCGCCTCGACCGCTGCCAGCACAGCCTCGATCTCGGCATCGGGCAGGCCATAGGCATCGCGCGCCGTTTCCGCCGAGATATAACCGCGTGCGAGGTCTCGCTTTACCGCCGCGCGGTCACGGGTTTTCGGGTCGCCGTATCCGGCCCCTCCGGGAAAGGCGAGCATGACCTTTTCGCCGTGGGGCACAAACTGTTTGCCCTTGCCCTGCATCGGCTCGCCATCCGAGCGGCCAATGGTCGTTGTTGCCCCCATGCCGCCGCCATGGCGACCGCGCGCCGGGTGATTGACCCGGTCGAACATGGCCGAGAAGTCGAACTCGTGCCCCTCGACCGCGCCGACCTCCATGAACTGTCCAAGACCGCCGCGCTGGCGACCCGCCCCGCCG
>CALGNO010000180.1 GCA_937958625.1 uncultured Neomegalonema sp. | reverse complement strand
GGTCATACTCGCGGGCGGCTTGGCGCGGCGCATGGGCGGCTCGGCAGAGGCACCCGGTGATAAAGCGCTGATCGTGCTGGGCGGGCTGACCCTGCTGCAACGAGCGGTATCAAGGCTGGAACCGCAGGTCGATGATCTGGTCGTCAACGCCAATGGCGACCCCGCGCGCTTCCTCGGTATGGGGCGGCGTCCGGTGATTGCCGATGCAGACGACAGCCGCGCGGGGCCGCTGGCCGGGGTGCTGGCCGGTCTTGACCACGCGGCGGGGCAGGGCGCGAGCCACATCGTCACCGCCGCCGTCGATACACCGTTGTTCCCGCTCGATCTGGTCGCCCGCCTGCGCGAGGCCGCGACCGCCGAGGGCGTACCGCTTGCCTGCGCAAAGACCGGCGAGCGGACGCATCCCGTCTTCGGCCTCTGGCCCGTCGATCTGGCAAACAACCTGCGCGCTGCGATGGCGGGCGGTCTGCGCAAGGTGGATCGCTGGACGGCTCCCCATGGCTGTGCCGAGGCGGTCTTCGCCGCCGATCCGGTCGATCCGTTCTTCAATATCAACGCGCCGGACGATCTGGCCGAGGCCGAAAGGTTACTCGAACCATGAAAGTCTACGGCGTCACCGGTTGGAAGAACAACGGCAAGACCACGCTGGTCGAGCGTCTGGTGACCGAGATGACCGGGCGGGGCCTGACCATCTCCACCATCAAACACGCTCACCACGCCTTCGACGTCGATCATCCGGGCCGCGACAGCTATCGCCATCGTCAGGCGGGGGCGCAGGAGGTGCTGGTCGGGTCCGGTGCGCGCTGGGCCTTGATCCATGAGTTGCGCGGGGCCGACGAGCCGACGCTGGACGACTTGCTCGCGCGGCTCTCGCCCTGTGATCTGGTGCTGATTGAAGGTTACAAACGCAGCCCGCATCCCAAGGTCGAGGCCCACCGCGCCGCCGCCGTGCAGGCGTTGATTGCCGAGGGCGACGACACGATCCGCCTGATCGCCACCGATACCCCGCTGGAGATCGACCGCCCGCAACTCGGCCTCGATGAGATCCCGGCCATCGCTGATTTCATCCTGCGTGATGTGGGGCTGGCTTGAGATGCTGAAGAACGACTGCTTCGCCTTGCCACCGGGGGTGGACTGGACGCCGGTTCCCGAGGCTCTGGACGCATTGCGCGACCGGATGACGCCGGTCACGGCGGTCGAGACGCGGGGTCTGGACGATGCCCTCGGACGCGTGCTGGCCGAGGACGCCATCGCCCGCCGCAGCACCCCGCCTGCGGACAATGCCGCTGTTGATGGCTATGCGCTGGCCCATGGCTCGCTGAGTGCACAGGGCACACAATCGCTGGCGCTGCTCGACGGGCGCGCAGCGGCGGGAGCGCCATTCGCGGGAAAAGTGCCCCCCGGCCATGCCCTGCGCATCCTGACCGGTGCGGTGATGCCCGCCGGGACCGATTGCGTGGTCATGCAGGAAGACGTGGAGGCGGCGAACGGGCGCATCAGCTTCGGTTCGGGCCTGAAACCGGGAGCCAACCGCCGCCGCGGCGGAGAAGACATCGAGTCGGGCGCTACAGCCATCACCGCTGGCCGCATCCTCACCCCCGCCGATCTAGCGCAAGCTGCGTCGGTGGGGCTGGCCACATTGGCAGTTCACCGGCCTTTGCGGGTGGCGGTGTTCTCGACCGGCGATGAACTGTGCGACCCCGCCGATGACCCGGCCCCCGGTGCGATCTTCGATGCAAACCGGCCCATGCTGTCGGGACTGCTGCGTGCGCAGGGCTTCACCGTCATCGACAAGGGCCGTGTGCCCGACAACGCCGCCGCGATCCGCGCCGCCCTTACCGAAGCGGTGTGCCATGCCGATGCAGTAGTCACCTCGGGCGGCGCTTCTGGCGGCGACGAGGACCATATTGCCCGCGAATTGACCGCCCTAGGCGCGATGACCGAATGGCGTGTCGCGATGAAGCCGGGGCGACCGCTCGCGCTGGGCCAAATCGGCCAAGTCCCGGTCTTCGGTCTGCCGGGCAATCCTGTGGCTGCCTTCGTGTGCTTCCTCATCTTCGCCCGCCCCGCCTTGCTGCGCCTTGCCGGAGCCGAGTGGCCCGACCTGCCGCGCTTTCCGCTGACAATGACCGGCCCCGCCAAGAAGCGCGCGGGCCGCACTGAATACCTGCGCGGGCGCGTCCTCCCCGGTGGACAGGTCGAGAAATTCCGCTCCGAAGGCTCCGGCCTGATTTCGGGCTTGCGCTGGTCGGATGGTCTGATCGAACTCGCCCATGACCGGGGCCGCGTCGAGGCGGGCGAGACCGTCGATTTTATCCCCTACTCAGCCTTTGGACTCTGACATGACCCAAGCCGAAAAAGCCGCCGCCTTCCGTGCCCTGCATGTGCCGGGAAACCCTGTGATCCTTTATAATATCTGGGACGCGGGCAGCGCCAAAGTGGTCGCGAAGCAAGGCGCAAGGGCGCTGGCCACAGGCTCCGCTCCGGTCGCGATGGCCATGGGCGCGGCTGATGGCGAAAACCTGTCCCTCGATCTGGCGATGGAGAATGTCGCACGCATCGTTGCCGCCACTGACCTGCCCGTCACCATGGACCTAGAAGGCGGCTATGGCGTCGACCCGCAAACCGTCGCCGCCACCGCTACGCGCGGTCTCAATGCCGGGGCCATCGGCTTCAACTTCGAGGATCAGGTGGTCGGCGGCGAGGGCCTGCACCCGGTAGACCTGCAAACCACCCGCATCGCGGCTTTGCACAAGGCGACCACGGATTTCGGCGTCGCAGCTTTCCTCAATGCCCGCACGGATATTTTCCTGAAGGCGAAACCCGAAACTCATTCGACGGCGATGCTGGATGAGGCGATTGCCCGCGCGGCGGCCTATGCCGAGGCGGGGGCCGACGGCTTTTTCGCCCCGGGCCTGAAGGACGAAGCGATGATCGAACGCCTCTGCGCCGAGGTTTCACTGCCGGTGAACATCATTGCCTTACCGGGCACCCCGCCCAACGCGCGGCTCGCAGAACTCGGCGTTGCCCGCGTCAGCTATGGCCCCGTCCCCTACCGCCAGATCATGGCAGCACTGGCCGAATCCGCAAAAGCGGCATTTGCCTCAGTTTGACGTGTGAAAGTGAGATGGTGCGCTCTGGCGTACCGACCTCGAACACTCTGTTTGAAGTCTTACCGGAGTGGGAGACGCACCTCAAGGCGGCTGACTTTAATATCCACAGCTTCGCGGAAAGCGCCGAAGAACCAGACCGCAATCCCGAGCGATTACCGGATGATCCTTTACCGCGACGGCGCGGCCAAACGATGCGAGGGCCATCGCGATGAGCAAGGAAATCAAAACACCGCAACATTCCGTTGCCGAGGCATTTGCTGGTGCCTCCACGGTGGAGCCCGAGGCGAAGCCGAAAGCTAAATACCCCCGCATCACCCTGCGGATTACGCCGGAAGAAAACGCCCGCCTGCGCGCTCTGGCTTCGGGTCAGTCGGTCAGTGCCTACATCCGCGCGAACCTCTTCGGCGAAACCGCAACGCCGCGCAAAACCCGCCGCTTGCATATGCCGGTGAAAGACCAGCAAGCGATGGCACGGGCGTTGGCCTTGCTTGGCAAATCGCGGATGGCAAACAACCTGAACCAGCTCGCCCATCACGCCAATATCGGCACGCTGCCAATCGAT
>CALGNO010000179.1 GCA_937958625.1 uncultured Neomegalonema sp. | reverse complement strand
GACAATATGGAACCGCTGGAAGCGGTCACCGATGCCTTCACGCGGTTTCTACCGTTATACAACTTTCTAAGGGAAAACCTGCCCAAGCAGGGTTTATAGGTTGAAGCTCAATGGCAGGGAGGGTTCACCGAACGCTTACCGTCAGGCAGCGTTGAGGTAAATTATGACGTACTTGAGCGTGTTTCAGACGAGCAAGACCACCTTCCTTCATTGCTTGGTATCACCAGCATCAACAATCCAAATCAGTCGCACCCGTTTACGCTCACGCAATTAGCTCTACGCATTGGACTTTCGAACTGGCAGGCTGCAAACAAGCTTTTAAATAAGATCAAAGATGAGAAAGGCGTCGATTTGCGTTCAACCGATAATCGCTACCATTGCCGCATTAAAACCGGTACTAGAGAGACAAGCTCCACTCGTAAGTGGTCACAACAGGGGGCGGATTTGCTGTTAGATGTCCTCAATGGCAACAATTACGAGATTGACCTTTAAGTGCTTACACTAATGCACTTCCGTGTTATGGAGTAGGCTGGTCATATGACTTTAGGGAACGGTAGCATTGCGCTCTTTGCGGAAGCCGTGCGAGTGCGGTAAGCGGGCTGCGCGGCTCCTCAGGGTAAGGTTTTGTTCTCCAGCCTCATGCTGAGGAGGGCCGTAGGCCCGTCTCGAAGCGTTTCGCCAACCCAACCTACCCCAAACACCAGTGCAGGACGCCCTTTTGCGCGTGGAGGCGGTTTTCGGCCTCGTCGAAGATCACTGATTGCGGGCCGTCCATGACGCTGGCGGTGGCTTCGTCGCCGCGATGGGCGGGAAGGTCGTGCATGAAGATCGCATCGGGCTTTGCCGCCGCCATCAGCGCATCATCGACGCGGTAGGGCGTGAGCTGATTGTGCCGCCGTGCGCGGGTTTCCTCGGGGTCGTTCATCGACACCCAGGTATCCGTCACGACGCAATCGGCCCCGGCCACCGCCTCGTAAGGGTCAGAGACAAAACGCACCTTCGCGCCTTGTTCTTGCGCCCATGCCACCGTCGCGGCATCGGGGGGCAGGGCCTCGGGGCAGGCGAGGTCGAGTTCGAAACCGAACCGCTGGGCCGCGTGAATCCAGCTTGTGGCGACGTTGTTGCCATCGCCGGACCATGCCACCTTGCGGCCCTTGATAGGTCCGCGATGCTCTTCGAAGGTCAGCACGTCGGCCATCAACTGGCACGGGTGGCTGTCATCGGTCAGGCCGTTGATCACCGGAACGGTGGCGTATTCCGCCAGTTCCAGCAAGTGATTGTGCGAGGTGGTGCGGATCATGATCGCATCGACATAACGCGAGAGAACCCGCGCGGTATCGGCGACGGTCTCGCCCCGGCCAAGCTGCATATCCGCCTCGCTCAGCAGCATGGTTTCGCCGCCGAGCTGGCGCATTGCGACGTCGAACGACACCCGCGTGCGGGTTGAGGGCTTGCCGAAGATCATCGCCAGCAGCTTGCCGTTCAAGGGCTTGTCGGCATCGGTCAGCGCCTTGCCGAGGCCCAGCCGCGCCGCCTTGCGGGCCGCGCTGTCATCGAGGATTGCGCGCAGGTCGGCGGGGTCCATGCGGTGCAAATCGAGAAAATGCTTCGCGCCTCCGGCCCCTGCGGGCCGGTCAGTTTGCGTGTCCATCGCCCGGTTCCTTATTTCGCGGCAACGGATGCGTTTACGCGCATCACGTCACAGGCGGTTTCCAGCGCGGTGAGTGCCGTGTCCACATGCGCCGCGTCGATGGTCAGCGGCGGCAGGATGCGCACGACGTTGTCGGCGGCGGGCACGGTCAACAGCTTTGCAGCACGCGCTGCCTCGACAAAGGCACCGTTCGGCGCCTTTAGCTTCAGGCCGAGCATCAGGCCCTCGCCGCGCACTTCTTCGATGACATCGCCGTACTCATCGTGCAGCCCGGCAAGGCGCTGGCGCAGCAGGCCCGCCATCTCTGAGACATGGGCCAGAAAGCCATCTTCGGTCATCACATCGACCACGGCATTGCCGACGGCCATTGCCAGCGGATTGCCGCCATAGGTCGACCCATGGGTGCCCGCCGTCATCCCCGACGCCGCGCGTTCGGTCGCCATACAGGCCCCGAGCGGAAAGCCACCGCCAATGCCCTTGGCAACGCCCATGATGTCCGGGCTGCACCCGGCAAGCTCATGGGCAAAGAGCGCGCCGGTGCGGCCCATACCGCATTGAATCTCGTCAAAGATCAGCAGGATGCCGTGCGCGTCGCACATCTCGCGCAGGCCGCGCAGACATTGGGGCGGCACCGGGCGAATACCGCCCTCGCCCTGAACCGGCTCGATCATGATTGCCGCTGTCTCGTCGGTGATCGCGGCCTTCAACGCCTCGTGATCGCCGAAGGGGACGTGGTCGAACCCGCCAGGCATCTCGCCAAACCCGGCGGTCAGCTTTTCGGACCCGGCGGCAGCAATGGTCGCCAGCGAGCGGCCATGGAACGAGCCTTCGAAGGTAATGATCCGCCAGCGTTTTTCGTCGCCGTTATGGGAGTGAAACTTGCGCGCCATCTTGATCGCGCATTCCATCGCCTCCAGCCCGGAATTGGTGAAAAACACGGTGTCGGCAAAGCTGACATCGGTCAGCTTGCGCGCGAGTTCTTCCTGTCCGGGAATGTTGTAGAGGTTCGACGTGTGCCACAGTCGTCGGGCTTGCCCCTCCAGCGCCTCGACCAGTCGCGGATGGGCATGGCCCAGCGCGCAGACGGCGATACCAGCCCCGAAATCGAGGTATTTGTCGCCGTTGGTGTCGAAAAGCCATGGACCCTCGCCCCTCTCGAAAGAGAGCGGAGTCCGCGCGTAGGTCGGCAGGACCGGGGCAATCACGTCAGCACCTCCAAAACGAAAAACGCGCCGCGAGCGAAATGCCTGCGACGTCGTTAGCCGTCTTTTGCGTGAATTCAGCGCCAAGTCAATGAAATGACGCAGGGGAAGGTCGCGAATTGGCCCGCGTGATGTATTCATCGCATCCGGTAGAGCGTCTGCCGGATGCTGCGCACATACCACACGACAGTAAGTCAAAAGAAGCCGTCACCCTCGCGCTTGACGCGAGGGTCAGACTGCTGAAAAACCCATCCTCTGATGACGAAATCCTTCGAGACGCGGCTATGCCGCTCCTCAGGATGAAGGAAATCAAGAGCTTACCTCACCCTGAGGAACGAGCGAAGCGA
>CALGNO010000178.1 GCA_937958625.1 uncultured Neomegalonema sp. | reverse complement strand
GACAATATGGAACCGCTGGAAGCGGTCACCGATGCCTTCACGCGGTTTCTACCGTTATACAACTTTCTAAGGGAAAACCTGCCCAAGCAGGGTTTATAGGTTGAAGCTCAATGGCAGGGAGGGTTCACCGAACGCTTACCGATATGCGAGTTCTGCGAGATAATAAAGATCAAGTCTTTGATAGGAATGACAATCTCCTAAACGTTCGCAGCCCCAAACAGCCTGCAATCCTACAGCGAAATCACGGTCCCTTCCCGGGCGAACACTGTCTTATGGGCCACGGCCATGGCGGCGCGTTCCATGGTGGCGAGTTCGGCATCGGTGCGTTCGGGCAGGTGGTGGGTCATCAGCATCCGGTTCGCGCCGACCTTCTTGCCCATGGCCAATCCCTGTTGCCAGGTTGAATGGCCCCAGCCGCGGCGGGTCTTCAATTCTTCCTCGGTATAGGAGGCATCCCAGACTACCAGATCGGCGAAGCGCGCGTAATAAGCGACCTGGGCGTCGATCGACGGATTGCCGTGCTCGTGGTCCGAGGCGATGACGACCACTCGCCCTGCGGAATTCACCCGCCAGCCGCACGCCCCGTCGGGATGGTTCAGCGGAAAGGCCCGTGCCTGACTATCCGGCCCCAGCGCCACCCGCGCCCCGGCCTCGGGGACGCGAATTTCCAGCGAATCCCACAGGGTCGTGTCGACCGGAAAGATCGGCGGGGCAAGACCGCGCGATAATGCACCGCGCAGGGATTCGGGGTCCGGATAGACCGAATTCCACAGCCGCACTTTCGTACGCCCGCTCAGCAAGGGCGCAAAGAAGGGCAGGCCGCAGATATGGTCGATATGCAGGTGGGTCAGCAGCAGGTCGATTTCCTCCGGCGGCCCGCCCGGCTTGGCCATCAGCTCTTGCCCCAACGCCCGCAAGCCCGACCCGGCATCGACTACCAGAAACCGCCCATCGGTCTCGATGGAAAAGCATGTGGTATCGCCGCCAAAGGCATTGCGCTCGGGACCACCGGCAAAGATCGACCCGCGCGACCCCCAGACCTTGAAGACAATATCGGCGTCGGTGGTCTCGGGCGGTGTGCTGTTCGTTTGATCTGTCATTTCGATTCCGCCCTGAACACGGCATCCCAGTCACTGGGGGGCGGTGTGGACCGAAATGTGGCGCTGCGCTCGGCAAAGACCGAGGCGGGGCCGGAAAGCGGGCCGTCCTGCATCGCCGTGAACAGCGTCTCGGCCTCGTCGAACCGGCGTGCGCGATAGGCGGTCAGGGCATCGTCCCAATGCGCGCGGGTCTCGGTAAACTCGGGCGTTGCGGCGCGGGACTCGTCGCCAAGCAGGGCAAAGATTTCCAGCGGCACGCCCTCGCGCCCCTTCACCTCGACCCGGTCAAGACCGACGAGGGCAAAGTCCCCCGCCTGTCGGGCGCAGTCCTCGCCCACAAGAATCGTCGCACGGTACATTTTCGTCAAACCCTCGATCCGCGATGCGACGTTCACGGCATCACCGATGCAAGTATAGTCCAGACGCTTGCGCGCGCCAATCCTTCCGACACTGCAAGGCCCTGTATTCAATCCGATTCCGAATGCGGCGAGGGGTCGACCCTGTCCCTTGAACCGGTCATTCAGCGCATCCATCGCCGTCGCCATGGCCAGCGCCCCGCGCAAAGCCTGCCGCGCGTGGTTCGGATCGCGGCGGGGGGCGTTCCAGAAGGCCATGATCGCATCGCCGATGAACTTGTCGATTGTGCCTTTTTCATCAAGGATCGCCTCGGCCATCGGGGTCAGATAGCTGTTGAGCCAGTCGATCAGCTCCTGCGGCGTCAACCCGGCAGAAATGGTGGAGAACGAGCGCACATCCGAGAACAGGATCGTCAGATCACGCTCCTCGCCGCCGGGGGTCATGTGCTTTTCGGGGTCTTGGGCGATTTCGGCGATGACGTCGGGTGCGACGAAATGCTCGAACTGGCGCTTGATCTCGCGTCGCTCTCGCCGTGCCCCGAAATAGTCGGTCAGGCCGCCGCCGGACCAAGCGAAGAGGGCGGCGGCGGCGGGTATTGTCGATCCGACCAGCAGCCCTTGATCACGAAAGGCGAAAAAGCTGACCACCGGGGCCGCCACGCCAAGGATCAGCGCGACCACCGTCCCGCCCGGAAACCCGGCGAGCAGGTAGGCGAGGGCGATCAGTATCCCGATGCCGATGGCCGCTAGGCGCTCGGCTCCAGCCATGTAGTCGGGCCGCGACAGGGCATCGCCGCCGAGGACTTGCTCCAACAGTTCGGCATGGACCTCGACCCCCGGCACGTTCGAACTGAGCGGCGTCGCCACGATGTCGCGCAGGCCCTCGACCACCGGTCCGATCAGGATCAGGCGACCGGCGATCTCGTCTGCCGCTTCGGTGTCGGTATCGTCAAAAAAACGCGCGACGGAGAGGGTGCGTGCGGGCTGCGCTCCGGCATAGCGCAGCCAGATGCCGCCATCTGCCGTGGTCTCCACCGGCACCGCGCCGACGCGAATATCGGTCACGCGCGGGGCCTCGCCGTCCACGGAAAGGCCGCGCACCAGATAGCCGCGCGCGCCTTGGGCCACGCGCAGGATCTCCATCGAGAACGCCGGAATCTCCCGCTCGGCCACCCGCACCAGCAAGGGAATACGGCGGATAATGCCGTCAGAGCGATCCTCGGGGGTCAGGGCGATGGACCCGATGCCGCTTGCCGGGGCGGATAGTTCGGGCCGGTTCACATCGGCCCCCGGAAAGGCATAGAGCGCAGGCGTCGCATCGGGTCCGAGCCACGAGGCGCTGGCCTTGAGCGCCGGGGTGCTGCCGGTTGCCGCCGTATTCGGAATAACCGCCAGCACGACCGGAGCGTCGGCAATCGCCGCGGCGAAGATGCTGTCATGGCTCGCGGTGTCAGACGCCGCATCCGCCGCTTTGCCCGTTGCCGCCGCCAGGGCGCGGGCGATTTCTTCTGGCGACGTGCGATCCGGCTCGGCAAAGACAATATCGAAACCGATGGCCGCCGCGCCCCGGTCGCGCAGGCGCGTCACCAGTTCCGCCAGCACCGGGCGCGGCCACGGCCATTGCCCGAACATCTCCAGCGCCGAGCGGTCGATGGCGACAACGCGCACCGGCGTCTCGGGGTCATAGGGGCGCGGGGCGGCGCGTTGAAAGGCGTCGAAGACGGCGAGGTCGATGCGCTTGACCAAGGGCACGGATTGCCAGCTTGCGGCGGCAACAACCAGCGCGGCGATCAGGGCAACGAACGCCGCCCGCGCCGATCCGCCTATCCTGCGGAACACGGACTGTCCTCGATCTCAAAGCTGGCTGTCATTGCCGAAATCGACCGTGCCGTCGCCGCCGAAGATTCCGCTGGCGCGCAGGGCCGCGCCGTCATCGCCGACGGATTGAAAGTCGATCCTTCCCGCCGTCGCCCGCACGTCCATGCCCTCGGCATCGGTGAAGAATGAGCCGCCGACGGTGCCATCGACCGCCGGTCGAAAGCCGCTGTCACCGGCGGTGCCGATGGCGTTTGCGGCGACCGTACCGGCATAGGCGTCGATCCCTTCGCCCGTGCCTCCATTGGTCACGGTAAAGGAATCGCCATTGACCGCTGCGGCAAAGTTATAGCCCGCCAGATCGGTGAACCGGGCATCGCCCGTGCGCTCGGCAAAATCATAGCTGAGCGAAAAGCCACCCCCGTCGACATACTCGGTGCCGCCCTCGGAAACGCTGACGACCGAAAAGCCATTGAAAGTGCCGGTTCCGCTGCTCGGCAGGTCGATGTCGTCCAGCCGGTTGCCGGAAACGAAAGTACCGAGATGAAACCGTTCGGACCTCGGCTCGCCCTCGCCGCGACCCTCGGCAAAGCGGAACTCGCCACTCCAGTATCCCCAGCGCAGGTATTCGTGGTCGGTATCGGTGCTGGTATCGAACACCGCCGCGCCGCCATTCCCGACCGCGCCGGTCGAGGCCAGACCGCCGCGAAACGCCTGTTGGGTGTTGCTGATCCCCCGGGCCTGTCCTTGCTGGCCATTGATATTGGTGCTGCCAGACACGAGGCCGAGGTCTTCGCTGCGGCGGTCGCGCAGCAGAAAGTCATCATCGCTCGCCATCACCGAGCGTGTCCGGGTGCCGCCGAAACCCAGCGTGCCATCGGTGATCTCCGGCTCCGCGCCGACGCCATTGCCCAGCTCTCGCGCTTCCTCGCCATCGAAGAAATCGATGGTCGAGGGGCCACCGATAAAGTCGAGAACGGCATTGGCCTCGTTCTGACTGCTATCGAAGGAAAAGCGGGCACCGCTTGGCCCGGAATGAACGATATAGGCGTCGTCGGTGACCACACCGTCGACCCGGCTGCGCCCCAATGCGGCGACATAGCCACCGGTAAAGGCGGTGTCGTCGTCGCGGGTCAGCAGATCGGTCCCGCCCTCGGTGTTTCGGGCATCCTCATAGCTGCGCCCGAGGGTCAGACGGTCATCGGTCAGGATCGTGTCGCTGCCCGAAAGGTCGCCGACATGGACGAAGCCGTTAGGGGCCGGGGCCTCTCCTTCCCAGGCATCGACCGTCACGGGGGCGGCCTCGAAATCCGGGTTATCGTCGGTGAGAAAGCGGCTGGCGCTGGCGAGAAGCACGTTCTCGCCATCCTCGCCGATAATGGTCGATCCGTCGCCGAGCGCGAGCAGTGTCGCCTCGCCCTCGATCCGCGACGGGGCGGTTTCAGCCTCGCTCCAGGAGCCATAGATGCCAATATCGGGCGCGGGTGCGCCGGGGTCGAGGCGCGTAACACCGCCCGTACCGACAACGAACAGCGAGCTTTGGTCCGTGCCACTGCCATCAATTGCCAGTGTGGCGAGAGAGCCGCGCGCATAGCCTCCCGGCCCGCTTTCGCGAAAATAACCCGCGCCCGCCTCTTCCATCAGGCGCAGGGACAGCACCGCATCGGTGCCGAAATTATCGCTGATTTCCGGCGGCAGGATCGGTGTATCGCTGTCCAGATAGGGATCGGCGCGCAGGGTATAGGTCCGCCGTTCGACGCCGTCGGTTGCTTGGGCCGTGCCGAGCTGGCCTGGGGTGCCGCGCCCGAAAAATACTTGGCTGGTCTCGGTCTGGGTAAAGGCTGCGGCGAAATCCGCTCCGGGGCCGAGGGTGCTGGTGCCGTCAATCGCCGGGTCCGGGATGCGCGGCGATTCGCCATCGACGTAATCGAACCCGCCGCCCGCGAAGGGATCGACCGGCACCACATAGCGCTCTCCGTCGCCGCGATATCCGTTCAGGGATTCGCGGTCGATGAAGGTGGTGATGCCATCGGTCTCGCCGCTGACGCCCTCGAAGACGTCGATCAGGGGATCAACCGTGTCGGGCGTCGTCAGCTGATTGCGGGTCACGCCGTTCGCAAATGCCGTGTCCGGTGCAAAGACCGCGACGCCGGTAATGCCCGGCAGCGGCGTTTCGGTCTCGAAGAACTCGAATTCCGGCTCGGGTTCTGGTTCCGGCTCGGGTTCGTCGGGCAGCTCAGAGAATCTGCGCGGTTCGATGGTGTTCTGATAATCACCCGGTTCATCGGTGATGACATCGCGCAGCACCGGCGACGCGCCCGAGGTCGCGACCGGCTGACGCCGTGCTCCGCCGCGCTCATTGGCGGCAAAGCCCGACAGGTCATTCAGATCGCCCTCGACCTCGCGCGGGTCCAGCGTCGTGCGCAGGCCCCCGCCGCCGCCCTCGAACTGGCGATAGAAGGCGTCGATTTCCTCTTGGGTGGCCACCCCGTCGAGGCGCGGCACGCCGCCACGGATCACCACCTTAGACCCGGTGCGGCGCAGGTCGATCCCGGTATCCTCTTCGCCGATGCGGGTCCATTCGCCCGCCACATGGATCACCGTCGTTTCGCCGCTATCGGCCACCCCGACCAGAACAGCGCCGCCGCGAATCCCGATGGTTGCCGTGGGCGTGCGCAGGGTGGCGGCATCCTGTTTGGTGATGCGCCCGCCGATAAAGCGCAGGGCGCCCTTGGTCAGGGTGATGCCAATCTCGCCCGCCCCGCGATCAGGATCATAGACATAGCGGTCGAGCACGATTTCAGAATTCGGCGCGACCGACAGTGTGGTCTGGTCGAGGAAGATCACTTGCCCCGACCCTTCGGGCGAGGTCGAGATCAGCTCGTCCTGCACCACCTCGCCGCCGATCAACAGCACCCGCGTTTCGCCCGAACCCGGCGTGCCCTCGATGGTCGGACTGGCCGCGCCCATGGCCCCGATCCGCTCCTGCGCGGCGCTTGGCAGGGCCAGCGATGCAGCGGCGAGCAGGGCAAGAACCGAACAGTGTGACAGTCTCATGGCACGCACTCCCGCAGGATCAGAATCGATAACCGACGGCGACGGAGACGCCGAAATTTTCGAAGTCGTAATTGGGCAGGTTAGAATTCCGCCACAGGGCCGTGGCCCCGACGGTTCCGTAAAACCCGTCCTGCAGCGCAAAGGTGTGGCTGGCCCCGAGGCGAAACTCGACATCCTCGCGCGCGCTGGTGGGCGATACCACCGGGTCTGCCTCGTCGAACAAGCGGTATCCCACCCCGGCATAGGCCGAGATCACCCACTTGTCGTCGGCAAAAGAAAAGCCGGGATCATAGGCATAGGAGGCCGAAAGCCGGGCCGCCCCTTCGGTATTTCGCCTGAAATCCGCATCGGCCTCGTCGCGTTGCCCCGTCAGGGTTGCCGTGACGACCGTATCGCGCCCGGGCAGCCACGCGGCCCCGACCCGGCCCAGAAAGACCGCGCCGTCCTCGTCATCGCGGGTGATGTAATCACGATAACCGCCGCGCAGCTCGCCAAAGAACGACCAGGAGTCGAGCGGCGTCATCCGCCCCTGAATCCCCGCCCCCGCGCCGCGATAGAGCGAATCGTCCCCGGCGCGCACATATTCGGCATCGACGAACGGTCTGACTTTTGGCCCGAAAGCAAAACTGTTCAGCGACAGTTCCGGCCCCGTGCGGATGAAGACCGAGTCCAGATTGCCCTCGTCTTCCTCGACATAGCGCCGCCCGAGATAGCTACCCTCGCTGCGCCAGACATCGTTGTTCGTGCGCCCAAGGTCATAGGTATGGACCAGCTCCAGGCGCAAGCGTCCGCCCACATCGCCGTCCTCGACATCATTGCCATCAAGGCGCGAGGGCAGGCCGAGGAGCAGAATATCGGCATCTTCCGGCCCGAGATTGGCATTGGTGTCGGCGATGCCCGCAACCTCGACGCGGCCACTGAACCGATGCCGCCGCTGGCGTTGGTCGATGCGCTCCAGATAGCCGCCAATCCGCCGCCGCACCTCGTCCGGCACGTCGGATTGTCCGGCAACACTGTCGAAATAGCGTTTGGAGACCGAATAGGCCCCGATACGGAAATACAGCGCCCCCAGCTCCAGCCGCACCCGGGGCAGATCGGCATTGAAAATCAGCATCCGCTCCAGCGTGGCAATCGCCGCTTCATAATCCTCCAGCCGCGCGGAAAGGGCGGCATAGGCGAACATGAGGTCCAGATCCTGAGGGTCGGAAAGCATCCTGTCGAACAAGACGGCTTGCTGCACACGCAGGGATTGTTTTCCGGCACTGCCCTCCAGCCCTTGGGCACCGGCACTGCCAGCCAGGAAAGCGCCGATGATCACGGCGGAAACCGTGGCGCGGATCACATGAAAGCAAGTACGTACACTCTTACACACGGGGACTTCCCTCGTTCCGCTCCGATGCGGACTGACATGGTACGCCCATAACTGCCGTCTGACAAACATACCCTTCCGATGGTGCCTTTGACCTGCGGTGTTTAGACTCTTTCAATCGTTTGCAGTTAAAAATAACAGGATTTTGCAAACCATATGTCCGGGAATCGAATCATGTTTGGCGGGCGCGGCACCGATAAATTCAACCCAAGTGAGTATCGCGCGCACACCCGTAAGCCTGCACGCGGCCTGCGGGCATTCATCGACGGGATCGAGGTCGAACTGCTCGATTATTCCGAGGGCGGGTTGCGGGTTCGGTCCGACCGGCCCTTGCCGCGTGTGGCGACCATTGAAATACTGCGCAATAACAAGCCTATGCGGACGATTGCGGCTGTCGTGGCCTGGTCGCGCAAGGATCAAAGCGGCTATGCATTCCGTCCCAAGCAAAAGCTGGCCACGATCGGCTCCAAACCGATCGCCCCGCGCGAAGTCGATGCGCCCCTGAATAACAGCCGAGGCGGCGTCTCTGGTTCTGCCCTGCGCGACCGGCTCAAGCTCTGACAGCGTCGGGGGCGGCCCATTCAATCACGTAGCGGTAGACGCATCTGCTTTCGATGCGTAAAAAACTGCCATGTCCGTTTCCCTTACCTTCAACCGTGTCGAGGCCGAGGCCACGCCTTCCGAAACGCCGCTGGTATTGGCCCATGGCTTGCTGGGGCAGGGGCGCAATTTCGGATCGCTGGCGAAAAAGCTGTCCACCAATCGCACGGTGATCAGCGTCGATATGCGCAACCATGGCGATAGTCCGTGGTATGACCGCATGGATTATCGCGCCATGGCCGATGATCTGTCATCGGTGATCGAGGCCGAATGTGGCGGGCGGGCGCATCTGCTGGGCCACTCGATGGGCGGCAAGGCGGCGATGGTCGCTGCCCTGACCCGGCCCGACCTGCTCGCCTCGCTGATCGTCGCCGATATTGCACCGGTCTCCTATGACCACAGCTATGTCAAACAGATCGAGGCCATGCGGAGCATCGGGCTGGAGGGCATAACCCGCCGCCAACAGGCCGATGACATCCTGTCGGCAAAGATACCGCAAAAGCCGATGCGCGCTTTCTTGCTGCAAAACCTGTCGCTCAGCGACGGCAAGGCGCGATGGAAACCCAACCTCGACGTGCTGGCCGAGACCATGGGCACGATCACCGGCTGGCCCGCCCTGCGCGGCGAAAGCGTCTTCGAGGGACCGACATTGTTCGTGCGCGGCGCGGATAGCGATTATGTCCTCGAGGACCATAAAGAGCAGATTTCGTGGCTGTTTCCGGCGGTCGAACATGTCAGCATCACCGGCGCGGGCCACTGGCTTCATGCCGAACGGCCCGGCCCGTTTTTCGAGGCGGTGCGTGACTTTCTGACCAGTACCCGGGAATAGACCGGCACCGCCCGATCACGGTAAATGACATCTTAACCCGGTCTGTCTATACGGTGTGCGAACCACGCCGCCGCACGATGACAGGCCAGAGCCATGCACGACATTCGCTTTATCCGTGACAACCCCGAAGCCTTTGATGCCGCAATGGCGCGGCGCGGGTTACAGCCGCAATCGGCGTCTCTGCTGGCCCTGGACGAGGCGCGGCGCGAGCTGGTAACCCGCGTCGATGGGTTGCTGACCGAGCGCAACACCGCCTCGAAACAGGTCGGTGCCGCCAAGGCCAAGGGCGACGACGCCGAGTTCGAACGTCTGCGCGCGCTGGTCTCCGACAGCAAGGACAAGATCGCGGCGCTGGAGGCGGAAGCGGCAAAGGCCGATGACGCCCTGCGCGATGCCCTTATGGGCCTGCCGAACCTGCCCCTCGACACCATCCCCGACGGCGAGGACGAGGCCGATAATGCCCTCGACAAGACCATCGGCACGCCGCCCGCCTTCGATTTCGCCCCGAAACAGCATTTCGATCTCGGCGAGGCGATGGGCTGTATGGATTTCGAGGCCGCCGCCAAACTCTCCGGCGCGCGGTTCATGGTGCTGTCCGGCGCGCTGGCGCGGCTTCACCGGGCGCTCGCGCAGTTCATGCTCGACACCCATGTGGACAAGAACGGCCTCAGCGAAGTCTGGACGCCGGTGCTGGTGAAAGACGAGGCGATGCTCGGCACCGGCCAACTGCCGAAATTTGCCGAGGACAGCTATCGCACGACCAACGGTTGGTGGCTGATCCCGACCGCCGAGGTGACGCTGACCAATCTGGTCGCCGGGCACATCGTCGACGAAAGCTATCTGCCCCGCCGCTACACCGCTCATACCCAGTGCTTTCGGTCCGAGGCGGGCAGTGCGGGCAAGGACACGCGCGGAATGCTGCGCCAGCACCAGTTCGAGAAGGTCGAGATGGTCACGGTCTGCAAACCCGGCGAGTCCGAGGCTGAACTCGAACGGATGCGCCGCTGTGCCGAGGGCATTCTGGAGGCGCTGGGCCTCGCTTATCGTACCGTCGTGCTGTGTACCGGCGACATGGGGTTCGGCGCGCGCAAGACCTATGACATCGAGGTCTGGATGCCGGGTCAGGACACCTATCGCGAGATCTCATCCTGCTCGATGTGCGGGGATTTTCAGGCCCGCCGCATGAACGCCCGCTGGCGCCCCGCAGCCGAAGATGGCGGCAAGGCAGGCAAGCCGGAATTCGTACACACCCTCAACGGCTCGGGCCTCGCCGTGGGCCGCTGCCTGATTGCCGTGATGGAAAACGGCCAGCGCGAAGACGGCTCGATTGAAATCCCCGAGGCACTGCGCCCCTATATGGGCGGCGCGAGCGTGATCGGTGCGGATGGCAGCGTAAGCTGACGCTCAAAAGCCCGCTCCCGCTTGCGGGGGAGGGTTGGGTGGAGGCACTTGCTTAAAAAGACCTCTCCCTTTGGGAGAGGGTTGGGTGCGGGCCTTCAAACCGAAAACGAACACTTGAAGTCGATGCTCTGGTCTGTGTTTCGCGCGATCAGATCATAGAGCGACCCGGCAGTCTCGATCTCTTGCAGTCCTTCCTCGCTGAAGGTCTTTGGCCCGTAGATGCCCATGGCCAGCAATGGGTTCGTCAATGCCTGGGTAAACGCATCATTGGCGACCATCGCCCCCAGCAATGGCCCCATGATCCCGCCCTTGCGGTGGTCCTCGGCATACATGCCCACGAACCATTCAAGGCTGTCGATCCCATCGGGATAAAGCGCCGCCAGCTTTGCTGCGCGCTCCGGGTCTTTCGTGACATCGGCGAAGGTATAGGCCCGGGGCATCCCGAACCGCTCGCGATAGACGTTATAGGGCGCAAGCTGTGCCGCCCGCATCAGGTCGAGCGTATCCGCCTTCACCGGGCGCAGATAAGGGGGCAGGTTGCCAATCGTCAGCTTACCCGCGCGCAGGCGTGACAGCTTGTCGATCACCGCCTCCGGCCCCTCGTTGATCAGCAGCGCATTATTGTGGCGGAAATCGTCGAAGGTCTTGAAACCGTCGAATTCCTCGAAGGTATCGAACCGCTCGGGCACCAGCTCGTGCCAGCGATAGAGGATGTTGAACTCAATCGCGATGCGGTTCGGGCGATACCAGGGCTTCGTATCCGCAAAGCCCGGTACGATGTCGATGGGGAAGTTCTTTTGCGAGATATGCCGGATGTAATCCGACAGTACTGTGTTGAGTGCGATGACCATCACCGTGTTGCGGGTGGTCTGGAAAACCTGTTCATCGTCCCAGTGGCGGTTCGCATCGCCGATGATCTTCGCAACCCGGTTATGCTCGCGCAGGAACAGGGCGTTGAACAGCGAATTGCCCACGGTCGAGTTGCCATGCTCCAGCCCGACGGCAAAGTGCTCTTCCGACCGCTCCGGCGCGCTGAGACCGAAGATCTGACGCAGGATGCGTTCGTCGTGCAGGCCGTCGAATTCGGCTCTGAAATCGAGCGGTTTTCGTGGGGAGGCGGGGGTTGCGAGCAGTTGCGGCGGATACATTTGGCCGTTGCGCATCTGGTAATCGAGATACCCGCGCTCGCGATCCTGCTCCCATCGTGCAAACCGCCCCCGGTTGCGCAGCATCCGCGTGCGGGTCTCGTCCACGCCGTAAAGCTGATTCAGGTCGATCTCGTGGTTGGAGTCGTTGTGGCGGAACCGGTCCGGCTTGCGCAGCAGCTTACCGTTCTCGTCGGTCTGCGCGTTGCCGTCCTCGTCAAACACCATGCCGTGAGACGTGCGCAGAAAGCTGTCGGTGAACCACTGGGCATAGGCGGCGAAGAGGAACGACGACGTGTGACACGGCTCCTGCTTGCCCGGTTCGGCCATGAACAGATCGAGCAGGTCTTCCTTCGAGGGCTGGCGATAGCGCGAGACCGGCAAGTGGCCCACGTGGCGTCCGGTATACTTGCGATCCACCAGCCCGTGCCAGCTCGTGTACTTACCCGAGAGAGTATAGGGATGCGGGCGCGGGGCGACCTTGTCGGTCAGGCTGCTGGTGATGATACGACTGGTCAGCCGCCGCACCGCCTTGACCCGTTGCAAGGCCGGGACTTTGCCCAGCAACCAGTTCGCGGCATCCATCGCGCCGTCGCGGACAAAGGGCGGGGCCACAGACCCGGCAAGGGTCAGCGGCAGGCGAATAACCGATCCCAGTTCCCTCAATGTGTCCATGCAGGATTCTCCCCCAACCATAACGCTCGGAGAATTTTACCATCGAAGGGAGAGTTCGACTAGAAAGATACACCACAAGGGTGTTTCGATGGATCTGAGCCGTCTTCTAAGAGAGAGAGCCTAGATTGCTGACAACCCCAACATTCTGAGCGGCAATCCTTCAAGACGGGCCTTCGGCCCTCCTCGGGATAAGGACAATCATGAGCTTGCCTCACCCTGAGGAACGAGCAACGCGAGTGTCTCGAAGGGTGCGAGGTTTGTCAACAGCCTCAACCCTCTCCCTTTGGAAGAGGGTTGGGTGAGGGCTTTTCAAAAAGCGAGGGGCTATCCCACCGCGCCCTCGATCTCGCGGCAGATGTCATCGACGACGGTTTTCACCGCCTCGGGGTCTTCGCCCTCGCCCATGACGCGGATGACGGGTTCGGTGCCGCTGACCCGGATCAGCAGGCGGCCATGGCCGTTGAGGCGGTTTTCGCCCTCGGCGATGGCGGCCTTGACCGTGTCGGTTTCCAACGGCTTTTGCCCGCGCTCGAACCGCACGTTTTGCAGCAATTGCGGCAGGGGTTCGAACTGGCGGCACAGGTCGGCGGCTTGCTTGCCGGACCGGACGATTTCGGACAGGACTTGCAGCGCCGTGATGGTGCCGTCGCCGGTGGTCACGAAGTCAGACAATACGACATGGCCCGATTGTTCGCCGCCGATATTATAGTCCCCGGCACGCATGGCCTCGACCACATAGCGGTCGCCGACTTTGGTGCGGATGGTCGTCAACCCGTCCTCGGCGAGTAACCGTTCAAGCCCCAGATTCGACATCACCGTTGTCACCAGCCCGCCGCCGCGCAAGCGGTTCTGGCGTGCCCAGCTTCGGGTGATCAGCGCCATGATCTGATCGCCATCGACCAGCGTGCCGGTATTGTCGATAATGTGGACCCGGTCGGCATCGCCATCGAGGCAGATGCCGAGATCGGCTTTCTCGGCGACCACAGCTTCCTGCGCCAGCTTGGTATTTGTCGACCCGCACCCGTCGTTGATGTTCAGGCCATTGGGCGCAACGCCAAGAGGTATGATCTCAGCGCCCAGCTCCCAAAGCATGTCCGGCGCGGTTCGATAGGCGGCCCCGTGGGCGCAATCGACGACAATTTTCAGGCCCTCGAAGCTCATGCCGCGCGGGATCGTCGCCTTGGCGAATTCGATGTAGCGCGCGCGCCCGTCATCCAGCCGCCGCTGTTTGCCCATCTCGACGGGGTCGGCGAGAAACTCTGACATATCGGCCTTCATATAGGCCTCGATAATGTCCTCGACGTCATCGGACAGCTTGAAGCCATCGGGACCGAACAGCTTGATCCCGTTGTCGTGGTGCAGGTTATGCGATGCGGAGATCATCACCCCGAGATCAGCGCGCAGGCTGCGCACCAGCATTCCAACGGCAGGGGTGGGTACGGGGCCAAGGGTCGTGACCGCAAAACCCATCGAGGTAAAGCCCGCCGCCAGCGCGTTTTCCAGCATATAGGACGAGCGCCGCGTATCTTTGCCGATCACGACCCGATGCTTGTGCGCGCCGCGCGTGAAATGCCGACCGGCGGCCATGCCGACCTTCAGCGCAATCTCGGCGGTAATCGGATAGGCGTTGGCGCGACCACGGATGCCGTCAGTGCCGAAAATGCGGTTGCTCATAGTGTTCTCTCGTCTTGCATCACCCTTGAAGACGCTGCGCTGCGGCTTTTCAGGATGAGGTCGGTCTGTGGCGACCGCCTTACTCCACCGTCACCGATTTCGCCAGATTGCGCGGCTGGTCGACATCCGTGCCCTTGGCGACGGCGGTGTGATAGGCGATGAACTGGGTCGGGGCGGCATAGATGATCGGGGCGATGAACGGGTCGCAAGTCGGCATCTTCAGCGTCCGCCAGCATCCCTCGCCCGCCTCGGCAATGCCCTCCTCGTCGGAGACGAGCAGAACCTTGCCGCCGCGCGCCATCACCTCTTGCATATTGGAGACGGTCTTCTCGAACAGGCCATCGCGCGGGGCCAGAACCACCACCGGCATCTGCTCATCGATCAGGGCAATGGGGCCGTGCTTTAACTCGCCCGAGGCATAGCCCTCGGCGTGGATATAGCTGATTTCCTTGAGCTTCAGCGCGCCTTCCATGGCGAGCGGAAAGATCGACCCGCGCCCGAGATAAAGCACATCGGTCGCCTTCGCCAATTCCTGCGACAGCGGAATGGTCAGATCTTCGGTCGCGATGGCCTCGGACAACAGACGCGGCACTTCGGAGAGGGTGCGCACAAGGCGTGCCTCCTCGGCGGCGTCGATCCGTCCCCGCGCACGGGCGGCGGCGAGGGTCAGGGCGGCCAGCACCGTCAACTGGCAGGTAAATGCCTTGGTCGAGGCCACACCGATTTCCGGCCCGGCATGGGTGGGCAGCACGACGTCGGACGACCGCGCGATGGTCGATTCCGGTACGTTGACGATGGAGACGATCTGCTGACCCTGAGATTTCGCGTATTGCAGGGCCGCGAGGGTATCGGCGGTCTCGCCCGATTGCGAGACGAACAGCGAGATACCATTCTCGGGCATTGGCGGGGTGCGATAGCGGAACTCCGAGGCAATGTCGACCTCGACCGGCAACCGCGCGACCTGCTCGAACCAGTATTTCGCGACCTCGCCCGCGTAGGAAGCGGTGCCACAGGCGACGATTGTCAGGCGCGAGGCATTCGCGAAGTCGATGTCGGCGGCAATATCGGCAATCGCATCGCGGTTTTCGTTCAGATACGCCCCGAGCGTATAGCCGACGACGCTGGGTTGCTCGTGGATTTCCTTAGCCATGAAGTGACGGTATTCGCCCTTTTCCGCCAGTGCGGGCGAGACGCTGACCACACGCACTTCGCGGTTCACCAGCGTGCCGGCCTCGTCATAGATCGTGGCCCCGGCGCGGGTCAGGACGGCCCAGTCGCCTTCTTCGATAAAGCATACCCGGTTGGTCATCGGCGCCAGCGCCACGGCATCGGACCCGACATACATCTCGCCATCACCGTAACCGATGGCGAGCGGACAGCCCTTGCGGGCACAGACCATCAGGTCTTCTTCGCCATCGAACAGGATCGCAAGGGCAAACGCGCCCTCCAGCTTGGCAATGGTGGCTCCGGCGGCGTCGACCGGCGACAGGCCCTGACTCATGTGGTGATCGCAAAGCTGGGCGATGGTCTCGGTATCGGTCTGGCTCGTGAAAGTGCGCCCCGCCTCGGTCAGCATCTCACGCAATTCGCGGAAGTTTTCGATGATGCCGTTATGGACGACGGCGACCTTGCCGACCGTGTGCGGGTGGGCATTGGTTTCGGTTACGGCACCATGGGTGGCCCAACGCGTGTGGCCAATGCCGATGGAACCGTGAATCGGATGCGCCTGAATCAGTTCGGCGAGGGCGTTGAGCTTGCCAACGGCGCGGCGACGGTCCAGCGCACCCTCGTGCAAGGTTGCTACCCCGGCGGAATCGTAGCCACGGTATTCCAGCAAACGCAGGGCGTTTACGATGATCGGGGCTGCGGGGCCGCTGCCAAGAACGCCGACGATTCCACACATAGTCCTGCTCTCCAAACCGTGGCGGTTCTGTCCGCCGTATCTTTCGGCACCGGATGCCGGGGCCGAGACTGCCGCTTAAGGCACGTTGCGCGCGGCGATTTTGCGGCGCTGCCTGTCAAAACCGCCCGGTCGGGCGCAAGGATTGACACCATGATAAGCCATGCCGGAACAACCTTGCAGAAGGCTTAATTTCAGCGTTTCGCGGCCTTTGCTTCCGCCAGTGCCTCGCGCAATCGTGCCGCCAATCCTGCCTTGTTCACCTGTCTGCCGCGCCCGAGGGCCAGATCGTCGTCAGCCACATCTTCTGTGATTACGGACCCGGCGGCTACCGTTGCGCGCGTGCCTATCTTTACCGGCGCAACTAGGGCGGTATTCGATCCGATGAAAGCCTCCGCGCCGATCTCGGTACGATGCTTCAG
>CALGNO010000177.1 GCA_937958625.1 uncultured Neomegalonema sp. | reverse complement strand
CATCAGGATCAAACTCCGGTGTGCCGATATGCGCGCTTCATTATCCAACCATCAGCCCTAAAACCAACAACCAGACAAACTCCCCTAAAACCGAGAAGCCACCCGCATATCCCTTCCGTTCAACTAAATATTTCAAAGAGCATCAAATCGCTTCGAGAGGCGCATCGTACCGCGTCGCTGAATGATTTGCCGTCCACCTCAGTGGGCAGAACGGCTATCTACGCCCCGGAGCCGACTCGGTCAACACAAAATTTGAAAAACTTTGCAAAGCCGGCCGATCATGCCGAAAGCCGCCCGTTTCATTGACTTTGCAATAAATTTTAGGCACTTTTCTTGCCAATCAACAGTGGTGGCCTGCAAATCGCAACTCTCTTCAGGCACGCCATACAAAGCGAACAAAACGTTCGGAGAGAAGCAGGCATGACTTTTGACGCTCCCCGGTCGAGTGGCCGTATCGTTACGCTCGTCCTGAAACGGCTGGTTATGAGCCGCACGTCGCTGGTTGTGGCGGCAGCGCTGATTTCGTCGAGCGTCGTGCTTGCCGGACGAAGCGATGGCGAGATGACGCTGACGCCCGGAGCGATCCTTCAAGAAGAGTCTCTGGTGCTAAGGCAGCTCGATCTGCCCACCAAGACAGCCAACTCTCCAGACCCCGCCAACGAACCCGTAACCGTCGCGAGCCAACCAGCGGTTCTGTCGCTCAGACCGATGACCGACGATGCCGACCTGTCGCCGACCGAAAGCACAGCCGCCGAGGACGCCGCCCGCACATATAAGCAACCGGATCGTGCGGTCCCGTCAAGCGGCGACTCGCTGGCCCCCGAGATCATGGCAATCGTACGGGAAGAAGCGACTGTCGAACCCGCCCAGCCGCCGCGTACCGTCGATGTCGCCATGCTGGAATCGGCGAGCGCGCTCGACTTTCATGACCATACCACCGAACCCCGCGCGCCTGAATTCGGGCCGATCCCGATCATACCCGCCGTGGCCCGCGCGCCCGATGTCATCGAAGAACCGGCGCTTGATTTTCTGACCAGCGGGCCGTTCGTTATTTCACTGGCCGCCGAGAATGGCGAAAGCCTCGACGATATTATGCAGCGCTCCGGCATGAGTGATGAGGACCGGATGGCGACTCTCGTCGCCTTGCGCGCGGATATGGTCGAAGAAAGCATGATGGATGGCGATCTGGTCGACCTCGCTTTCCTGGGAAAGAACGACCGTGATCTGCTGGGGATTCGCCTGCGTCAGTTGGGCCAACTGCCGGTCGAGCTGCGCTGGGATGAGGAGACGGTGCCGCTTTGGGCTAGTCTGGCCCCGCTCGATACCGTGTTTTCGGAACTGGAACCCGAAGAAGCCGCGCCTACCCTGTCGGTCACGGGCAAGCCCGATGACACGGTATTTTTCGCCGGTGAGATCAATTCGAGCCTGTATCAGTCCGCCAAGAAAGCCGGACTGAGTGCGCGGCAGACGAAAGCCGTGGAAAACATCTTCCGCTACAGCATCGATTTCCAGCGTGACCTGCGCAAGGGCGATTACTTCGAAGTGCTGTTCGAAAAGCAGGACGACGGCACCACCGGCGACATTCTCTATACCAAGCTGAACAATCGCGGCAGCGAGATTGCGCTTTACCTCGGCATCGATGATTTGACCGGACTGAGCGGATATTTCGATGCCACCGGAAAATCGAACAAGCGCTCCTTGATGCGGACGCCGATCTCCGGCGCGCGGATTTCTTCGCATTTCGGAATGCGGCACCATCCGATCCTCGGGTATAACAAGATGCATCGGGGGACCGATTTCGCCGCGCCGCGCGGGACGCCGATCTTTGCCGCGGGCGATGGTGTGATCGAGTATCTTGGGCGCAACGGGGCCTACGGCAAATACATTCGCATTCGCCATAACAACATCTACAAGACTGCTTACGCGCACATGTCGCGGTATGCGCCCGGGCTTTTGAACGGGTCGCGGGTGCGCCAGGGCGATGTGATCGGCTATGTCGGCAGCACCGGTCGATCGACGGGACCGCATCTGCATTTCGAAATTCTCGAGAATGACAACCGCATCAATCCGATGCAGGTCGCCGATTTCGGGCCGGTTCAAGGGCTGTCGAGCACGGCGTTGACCAACTTTCTCGTGCGGGTCTCGCGTATCGAAGTCGCCCTGTCGCTGTTGCGCGATAATGTGCGGGTTGCCGAGGCGGAGTGACGACAGCGCTACGCGGCGCTGTCAGGTTTGATCATCCAGCCGTTCACGCAGGACATCGAGTTCGGCTTCAAGGTGGACGAGCGCTGCCTCGTCGGCACGTTCGGCAATTCCTGAAAATGCTTCCGTTGATTTGACGATCAGGGACCGCGCGGATTCAAGGGCGGGTTCGACGCCCGCCGCCTCGCCATAGCGAGACAGGGCCGTCACGCGCTCGACGACACTATAAAGCGATAGCAGCAGGCGGATGATGGCCGACCGGGCGACACGGTCCAGATCGCCGCCGCTGTTCTGACGCGCCGCGAGGGCCGCACACTGCGCGGACAAAGCCTCGAGCGCGGCGCGCAGCGCGTCATGGTCGGGGTTGAGGGCCGCCGCCGCCGCCGCGAAATTATCGGCGGCCTCGGCGAGACGGCTTTCCAGCGCATCCCTGCCTTCATTGTCGTTTCCCGCCGGGAACGCGGGCGCATTCGAACTTTGCCCGACCCGGCGATGCTTTCGTTTGAGAAACAACGCGACGACGACGGCAAAGAGCGCGGCGAAGGCAAAGGCGATGGTGCGCATGAAGTCCTTCCCGGAAGGGGCAGGTCGGGCCGCCGAAACGGCCACGACCATGGTTTTAGGCGAACCCTCGATTAGTGAACCGTACTCACCGGTGCATCGGGGTTGCTGGCGGGCGGGATGGCGACCGTCTGACCGGCCACGACCAGACCATCGGGTCCGGTTGTGACACCGACGACCTCGCCATCGCTCACCGAACCGCCAAGGATCAACTCGGCCAGCGGGTCTTCAAGCGCCTTCTGGATCACCCGCTTGAGCGGGCGCGCGCCGTAAGCCGGATCGTAGCCGCGTTCAGCCAGCCAGAGGCGGGCCTCGTCGTCCAGTTCGATGCCGATCTTCCGGCTGGCAAGGCGTTTCTTCAAGCGGCCAAGCTGGATGTCGACGATGCCCGCCATATCGGTCCGCGCGAGGCGGTCGAAGATGACGATCTCGTCCAGACGGTTGAGGAATTCGGGGCGGAAATGCGCCCGGACCGCCTCCATCACCGCATCGCGCGCCGGTCCCATCGGTGCCCCCTCGGCCACTTCGGTCAGCGCGTGGCTGCCGAGGTTGGACGTCAGGATAATGATGGTGTTGCGGAAATCGACCGTGCGTCCCTGACCATCGGTCAGGCGGCCCTCGTCCAGCACTTGGAGCAGCACGTTGAAGACATCCGGGTGCGCCTTTTCGACCTCATCGAACAGCACGACCTGATAGGGCCGACGCCGCACCGACTCGGTCAGCACACCGCCCTCGTCATAGCCGACATAGCCCGGAGGCGCGCCGATCAGGCGGGCGACCGAGTGTTTCTCCATGAACTCGGACATATCGATGCGCGCCATGGCGGTGTCGTCATCGAAGAGGAATTCGGCCAGCGCCTTGGTCAGCTCGGTCTTGCCCACACCCGTCGGGCCGAGAAAGAGGAAACTGCCCAGCGGCTTGTTCGGGTCGGAAATCCCCGCCCGCGCGCGGCGCACGGCATTGGAGACGGATTCGACCGCCTCGTGCTGGCCGATGACGCGTTTGGCGATCTGTTCCTCCATGCGCAGGAGTTTTTCGCGCTCGCCCTCCAGCATCTTGTCGACGGGCACGCCGGTCCAGCGCGAGACGACCGCCGCGATATGTTCGGGCAGC
>CALGNO010000176.1 GCA_937958625.1 uncultured Neomegalonema sp. | reverse complement strand
GCTCGCCTACTGGGTCGTTATACCGATGGCGCTCGACTGGCTGATCAGTTTTGCCGAGGGCGACAAGCTGATCCCGGTGGCCAGCCAGTATTCGGTGAAACAGTTCATCGGCTTTACCAAAACGCTGTTATTCGGGTTTGGCATCTGCTTTCAGCTGCCTGTTCTGCTGACGCTTTTGGGTCGAGTTGGGCTGGTGTCGTCGCAGCAGCTTAAGGACATGCGCAAGTATGCCATTGTGGGCATCGCCTTTGCCGCCATGTTGCTAACCCCGCCGGACCCGATCAGCCAGCTTGCCCTGGGTATTCCGACCTATCTGCTTTATGAAATCTCGATCCATATCGTGCGGATGTTCGAGAAGAAGGAAGCCCAGCGTCGCAAGGATCTCGGCCTCGATGATGATGACGACGAGGACGACCTGTGAGTGACGAGACGCTGGGCCGGATCGCCGATGCGCTCGAACGGATCAGCCCGCCCCCCGCCCCGCCGCCGGATTTTTCGACTGCCGATGTCTTCGTGTGGCATCCCGGCGCGGCGGCGGCCAATGATGCTCTGACCCCGGTTGCCAAGGTGAACCGGGTCGACATCGACCTGCTGCAAGGCATTGATCGCTCGCGGCAAACTTTGCTGGATAATACTGAACGCTTTGCCCGGGGACTCGCCGCCAATAACGCCCTGCTCTGGGGCTCTCGCGGGATGGGCAAGTCGTCGCTGGTCAAGGCGGTTCATGCGCGGGTGAACGAAGGTCCGAACCGGTTGTTGCTGGTCGAAATCCTTCGGGATGACATCCCGACCATGGGGCGGCTGCTGACGATCGTGCGCGCCAATCCTGACGAGCGGTTCTTGCTCTTTTGCGATGATCTCAGCTTTGACAAGGACGATGCGCATTACAAGTCGCTGAAGGCGGCGCTTGATGGCGGCGTCGAGGGCCGGCCCGCGAACGCGCTGTTCTATGCGACCTCGAACCGTCGCCACCTTATGCCCCGCGACATGATCGAGAACGAGCGCCAGACGGCGATCAACCCGTCCGAGGCGACCGAGGAGAAGGTGTCGTTGTCGGATCGGTTCGGCCTGTGGCTCGGCTTCCATGCCTGCGATCAGACCCAGTATCTGGATATGATCCGGGCCTATTGTAACGCCTATGGTATCGAGATAGACGAGGACACCGTGCGCGCCGAGGCCATCGAATGGCGGCAGACGCGCGGGTCGGTTTCGGGCCGCGTCGCCTGGCAATTCGTGCAGGATCTTGCCGGACGACGGGGTGTCAGCATCGATAACTAGATCGGCTTGCAGGGTCGTCGCAAGCCGGTGCGGTCGGTCGCGCAGAGGGTCTCCAACCGGAACGCGAGAGATGCCCGCGTCGAGCGCGAGCATGACTAATCCATTCAGCGATCAGAACGCTTTGGATCGGCTTGCGGGACGGTCGCAAGCCGCTGGGGTCAGCCGCGCAGTTGCGAGAGCGAGTCGCTCACCTTTGCATCGGCATCGCGCAGTTCAAAGCGAACGCGGTGGTCACGGCTGGCTACGCCGATGGCGCTGCCCTGCTCGACGCGCTCGCCGGGGCGAACGGCGGAAAAATCCAGCCCGACGGTCAGGCTGCGCCAGCCATTGTCATGCTCGATGACAACGAGAACGCCCATGGAGCCGCGCTCCACATGCACAACCCGGCCAGAGGCGGCGGCGGCAACCGATGCCTCGCCGTCCGGGTCAATTTCGACCTGGCCGGATTCGAGGCGGTAGACATCACCGTGGACCGGCCACGCAAATTGCTTTTGAGCTTTCGGGGTCGAGGCGATTTCAGTCGGGGCAGGAACCGATGCGTGTTGGATGACCGCTTTCACGGTCTGCATATCAATCGTCGGCACGCTGGGGCCGCCGATATTCGATGGCGTCTCGTCGCTGATGACCTGCGCGACATTGAGCAGCGGCACCGACGATTCGGGGATCGCGCTCGGGCTGATCGAGCCGGGGGCTGCCGGAATCTGCAACGTCTGGCCGACATAGATGGCCCCGTAGGGGTCGATGCCGTTCTCTGCCGCAATCTGCTGCGGGGTCAGACCCAGACGCTGGGCAATCGTCAACAGCGTGTCGCCGGACTGAATGTTATAGGTGCCGCTGAGCACGGTGCGTGCGTCATTGTCGAAACGCTCGCTGGCCGTTGCAATCGACTCGGTCGGTTCGCGAACGACCGGCGGCTGCGCGGCGGCGAGCTGTGGCTGGGGCGTCGATACCGGCGCTTCGACCAGACCTTGACCGGGCGATTCCAGCTCGGGCCAGACACCGGGGCGCAGCAAGGCATAGGGACGCGGGTATTCCGTCGATGCTTTGGGCACGCGCAAACCGCCGCCAATGCGCATCGGCGGTGCCGCCGGTTCCGTCGAGGGGGCGGGAAGGCGGGTTTGCCGGGGCTGCTGCGGGGCGCGCTCTTGCGACAGCGACGGGAAGCCGGTGCGCGGGCGCGATTCGGAGGGTGCGAAGGGCGCGACAGGAGGGCGTGCCGCGATCTGCGGCGCATCCTCTTCGCTGCCGTATTGGGGTGCAATCCACGGCTCGAAACCGGGCCAGCCGCCTTGCGCCTCAGCACCGGACGACAGATCGGCGGTGCTGGTGTACCCGGTGCCGACGCTTGGCGGGGCCAGCGGAGCCTCTTCGATCCCGCTGACGCTGACCGGGGAAACATCCTCGAAGGCCGTGACGGGGGCGCTTTGCTGGAAAGGAGCGGGGGGCGCGAGCGGTGCCGGGGCCTGCAACACCTGATCCACAGCCCTGATTTCGGGCGCGAATTGCGGCGATGACAGCAAAGCGGTGTCGTTGAAGCTCGGCGTGACCTGCGGCGAATAGAGCGGGGCGTCGGCGCGGGCATCAATGCCGTAAAGGTCGAACGCGCCATCCGGGAAACCGAGGGCCGCGACCTGATTGGCGGGCGCATCAGCATAGGCAAGCTGTGCATTCGGCACGTAATTGCCCGCATCAGGGAAGGATTGCGGCCCGTAGAGCGACACCGATTGATAGACCGGTTGTCCCGTCACCGAACTGTAGGCTTGGGCTGTCTGGCCGCCGCCATAGCTGCCACTCAGATCGACGGTGGCGTAGGATGACGGCTGGGAACAGGCGCCGAGAAGTGTCGCCATCGCGACGGCGCTGACAGAGCCAAGAACCGGGGTACGGGATGTGAAGCGCGTCATGGTGCGGCCTTTCTGCACAAAAGTCATACACTGTATGTGCGCGCAACATGCCTAATGACGGGTTAACAACGCTTAATAGAATCAAGATAACGCGTGATTTTTCTTCGTGATTGCGCGGGCTTGAATTCAGAACTCAAAGCTGCAATTTTAACGCTGTCCTTTATGGAGTTTTCGTGTGCCCCCTGCCGCCCGTATTACCGATATGACCACCTGCCCCGCGGTTGCACCGGGGCCGACACCCCATGTCGGCGGCCCGATCATCACGGGCGAACCCACGGTCATCACCTGCTTTCAACCCCAGGCCAGAGTTTCCGATAAGTCCTTGTGCGCGCCGGGTATTCCGGCCTCCATCGTCAAGGGCTCCGCGACCGTCATCGTCGGCGGAAAACCGGCGGCGCGTATCGGCGATACCACAAGCCATGGTGGTATTATCGTCAGCGGGTGCCCGACGGTTCTGATCGGCGATATGGCGCCGCCGCCACTGTTCTTCGTCGGAAAGCCCTGTCTGAAAAAGGCCGCCGCCGCCGGAGCGGCCTTCGTCAAGGCGTGAGTCGGGAAAACGCGCATTCGTTCTTTTCGTGACAGATAAGTCCGCCTCGGACGCGGAATCGCCCGCCGGTGGCATCCGCTGGGAAGACGGCGTCCCTGTCTCCGAACAATTCGACGATCCCTATTATTCCCGTACGGACGGCCTGGAAGAAACGCGCCACGTCTTCCTGCGCGGAAATGATTTGCCCGAGCGATGGCTGGGTCGAGATCGGTTTGATATTGCCGAACTCGGCTTTGGCACCGGACTGAACTTTTGTGCGACCTGGCAAGCTTGGGAGCAATCCGGTCACGCTGGCGCGCTATCGTTTACCTCCTTCGAAGCCTTTCCTCTCGACGCCGCGCAAATGGGGGCGGCGCTGGATGAGTGGCCGGAGCTATCGACGTATCGCGACAGGTTGGTCGAGATGTGGACTCCATCAGGCGGACAGTTCGTTTTCGAACACGTCACTTTGACCGTCATAATAGGCGATGTGCGCAACACTCTGACGCGCTGGGGCGGCAAGGCGGATGCATGGTTTCTCGACGGCTTTGCCCCGGCGCGCAACCCCGCGATGTGGGAACCGGGCCTGATCCGGCAGGTAGCCGCCGCCTCGGCCCCCGGCGCGACACTCGCGACGTATACGGTGGCAGGGGCGGTGCGGCGGAGTTTAGCTTCGGCAGGGTTCAAGCTGGAAAAGTGTTCTGGTTACGGGCGTAAGCGTGAAATGCTGACCGGTTTTCTGAAGAATTGCGATTTAACCTCAAACGACGTATAGTTTATATAAACCATACTGATCCAAAGCTTGGTTAATCAAATTTCTGAGGAAATTGTCATGGTCACGTTTGTCCTGATCTGCGCGGCGATTGCCGTCTATGCGCTCTATCGCGGGGTCAATATCGTTCCCCAGGGCGAGCAGTGGACCGTCGAGCGGTTCGGAAAATACACCGTCACGCTACCCTCCGGCCTGCACCTCATCATCCCCTTCGTCGATCGCATCGGCCAGCGCGTCAATATGATGGAGCAGTTGATCGAGATCGACAAAATGGACGTGATTACAAAGGATAACGCGATTGTCCGCGCGGATGCCGTCACGTTCTATCAGGTCACCAATGCAGCCCGCGCCGCCTATGAAGTGCTCGAACTTCGGCGGGCCATCATCAACCTGACCATCACGAATATCCGCAGCATGATCGGCGCGATGGTCCTGGACGAGGTTCTATCGGATCGCGAAAAGATCAACGTCAAGTTGCTGCACGCCATCGAAGAAGCAACCCATGCGTGGGGCGTAAAACCGACCCGGGTCGAAATCCGCGACCTCGTCCCGCCGCTCGATGTGTCCGCCGCAATGGCGAAGCAAATCAAGGCTGAGCGCGAGAAACGCGCCGACATTTTCGATGCTGAAGGTGCCAAACAATCGGCCATCTTGCGCGCCGAGGGCCGTAAACAGGCGGCATTTCTTGAGGCGGAGGCGCGCGAACGGGAAGCCGAGGCCGAAGCGAACGCAACCGCCATGGTCTCGCGCGCAATCAGCGAGGGCGACGAGCGCGCGACCCAGTATTTTATCGCCCAGAAATACGTCGAAGCCCTGCGCGATGTCGCGGCCTCCCGGAATTCCAAGCTGATTATGATGCCGTTGGAAACGACGAATCTGATCGGCAGCATCTCTGGCGTCGCCGAGTTGCTCAAGGAGTTCAAACCCGGTCCTGTTGCCCCGGATAGCCCGCCCGAAACGCAAGTGCGCCCGCGTCTGGTGGACTAATCGGGCAGTTTCAGGTTTTTCCCGGCCAGAGAACGCTGGCCGGGGGCAGGGTTCTGCCTTCAAACATGCGGTGCTCGGCGCTGTAATTGAAGACCGCCTGCTGGCCTGCAATCCGCCTGATCCGCACGCCCTCGGGCAGAGACACCGTATCGATGCCCGCTCGCGCGCACAGAGTCCGCAGGATGCGGTCGAACGCTTCTTCGTCCGGCCAACCGGCGAGGTATGAGATAGTGCCCTCTCCCACCACCACAGACGCGCCGTCCTCCGTTTGCTCGAGAACCCGTTCATCGCTCTCAATGGCTTCGAGCCAATGCCGTACGGCCCCGCCCCCGGCGACCGGACGCGGCAAGTCTGCGCGAAACGTTTCGACATGGGTGACGGTGCAGGAAAGACCGGGCACCGCCGGGGGCAGAGGCACGGGGATCGTGAACTCCTCGGTCTTCGAGTTGAATCGGGGACCGAAAAGGCAAACCGCGCCGCTGGCCGTCAGCATGGCAATTTGTTCTGGGCTTGCGTGAAAAACCCCGGGGGCCAGGACAACCCGATGCCCGCGCGGCTTGGCCCCCAGTGGCAGAATATCCACATCAAGACCAAGTTTGCGCACCGCGCGATAGGTCTCGAAAACCAAACGAAAATAGCTGAATGCCGCCCCTTGGGGTTGCACCTGCCACGCCCATTCCGACGCATAATCGAAGATCAACGCAACCGGTGCGTCCTCCGGGCCGCCCTCGGGTAGTGCCTTCAAGGCCGCGACCACCTCGGCAATCTCGGCCATCGCTGGGGCATCGGCACTGTCCGGGCGCAACAGGCCGGCGTGCATCTGTTCTTGCGCGAACGGTGCTTGACGCCAGCGAAAGAAGCAGACGGTTTCGGCCCCGTGGGCAAAGGCTTCCAGCGCCCAGAGCTTGCACATGCCCGGCAAAGGCGCGGGGTTGACCGGTGCCCAGTTAACCGGGCCGGGTTGCTGCTCCATGACCCACCAGCGCCCGCGACCAACGGCGCGATAGAGGTCGTGGTGAAACGCCTGAAAATCAGGGTCTCCCTGGCGCGCATAGGCACGTTGATGGGCGGCATCGTCGCCGACCCGATCTTCCAGAAAACCGAGCGGATAGCTGTCCCAGCTCGCAATATCGAGATCGTTGCCGACATCGAAATGATCGAAGTCGGTGACGCGGCCCATATAGTTATGGGCAACCGGCGCATCGGAGAACCGGCGGATGATCCGCACCTGCTCGGCGTTGAAATCGCGCACCATATCCGACGCAAAGCGGCGAAACGCCATAGCGTGCGCCGGGTTTGGCTCGGTGACAGTCAGGTTTGGCAGGTCGATTTCGTCGAAGCTGCGATAGTCCATCGACCAAAACACATTGCCCCAGGCCCGGTTCAGGGCATCGACACTCTGGTATCGCTGACCCAGCCAGTCGCGAAAAGCGGTACGGGCCGCATTCGAATAGCTGATGGTGGTGTCGTGGCAGCCGTACTCATTATCGGTCTGCCATGCCGCGATATGGGGGTTGGAGTCATAGCGCCGCGCAAGCAATTCCGTGATCCGGCGGCTCTCGGCGCGATAGCCCTGATGCGAGAAACAATAGTGCCGACGCGAGCCAAAGCCGCGTTGGCGCCCCTTGGCATCTACCGCCAGCATATCGGGATGTTTCATCAGCATCCATCGCGGCGGGGTCGCTGTGGGCGTTCCCAAAACAACCTTCAGCCCTGCCGATCCCAGCAAGTCGATGGCCCGGTCCAACCAGTCGAAGTCGAGCGCATCTGGTTCAGGTTCCAGCCGCGACCACGCAAACTCGCCGATACGCACCCATTCCAGGCCCGCCTCGATCATGCGGCGGGCGTCGTCGGCCCAGATACTCTCGGGCCAGTGTTCGGGATAATAGCATACGCCGAGGGCGCGCCGGGGGCGGTGGTCAGTCATCGAAGGCGGCGTCATAGGCGGCAACCATCTCGACCGCGACCTTGCTGACATCGGCGGCACTCCGACCCGGCTTGTAGAGGGCCGATCCGATTCCGAACCCGTCCGCTCCGGCGGCGCGCCACGCGGCGAAATCCGAGGGGCCGACGCCGCCGACCATATACATCCGCGCCTCGGGTGGCAGAACGGCGCGCACCGCCTTCAATCCTTCGATCCCCATCTGAAATGCAGGAAAGATTTTCAGCCCGGTGGCCCCGGCTTTCAACGCGGCAAAACATTCGCTCGGTGTCAGCGCTCCGGGCCAGCTTTCAAGGCCGAGATCGACGGTCGTCCGGATCACATCGGCATCGACATTGGGTGACACGATAAGCCGCCCCCCTGCCCCGGCCACCGCGCGCGCGTCTTCGGCGGTCAGCACGGTGCCCGCGCCGATGATTGCGTGATCACCGAAGCGCGTTGCCATCGCGTCGATACTGCGGAGGGGGTCCGGCGAGTTCAGCGGCACCTCGATGGTGGTAATGCCCGCATCGACCAGCGCTTCACCGACCTCCAGCGCCTCATCGGGTGCAAGGCCGCGCAGGATGGCGATCAGGGACCGGTGGGTCATGCGACGAACTCCCTATAGGCGGCGGTGAGGCCGCTGAGTGTGCAGCTAGTGCCATCGGTGATCCGCGCCTCGACGCCTTGGGTGGCCAGAGCGCGCGCATAGAGGTCGGTAAGGTCCGGCGCACCGATCAGCCCAACGGTGCCGACATGCCACCGATGGCGAGCCGCAGCGAGTTCGGCCCCGATCAGCAGCCCCGACAAGCGCGCACGGGCATCGGCGGACGGCACGGCGTTCAGCAAATCACCGGCGCGAATTTCGAACAGGCGAGTGACCACCGATTCCGGGGCTTTCATCGCTTCGGCAACCGCTTCATCGAAGCCATCGCCCGCCGACGCGCCGATGGAATGGCGCAGGACGGAGTGCTTGGACAACAGCGCGAAAAGCTCGCCAGTCATGTAGGTCTCAAAGCCAGTCACGCCGCGCTCGCGAGAAACACCGACCCACTTGGAATGGGTGCCGGGCAGACAGAGGTTTCCGCTGAACTCAGGGTCACCGGCAATGAAACCGGCAATCTGGGTTTCCTCTCCGCGCATGACATTGGGCGGGGTGAGTTGTTTCAGGCCGGACAGGATATGGACATTTATCCGCTCGTCCTGAACCTTGGCGGCAACCGGCATCCCATGGGGCAAACAGGGGATCACCGCATAAGGTGCCTCCGCCCATCCCTGCCGCGAGCCGACCATACCACAGGCAACGACGGCAATCGGCGCATCGCCGAGCCAGTCTTCGATGACCGACAGAAGCACGCCTTCGAATTCCGCCGGAGCCAGAGCAGCCATGCCTTTATCCGACACCGCCTCGGCCAACACTTGCCCATTGGCATCCATGGCCCAGCAGCGAAGATTCGAGGTGCCCCAGTCTACGGCGATCCAGTCAGGCTCTGTTGTCGGGGAAGGCATCAGCCTGTCACAACGACGCCCCCGTCGATCACGACGGCCTGACCCGTCATCATCTTCGAGGTTTGCGAGGCCAGAAAAAGAACGCCGTGGATCATGTCGTCGGGGTCCAGGGTATCCTTGAGGCACTGGCGATCGATATGCGCTTGCAGCCCCTCCTCCGTGACCCACAGCTCTTTTTGCTTTTGGGTCAGTACCCAGCCGGGGGCGAGCGCGTTGACGCGGATGCCCTCAGGCCCGAACTCTCGCGCCAAGGATCGGGTCATGCCGTTAATGCCTGAATTCGCCGCCGTGTAGATCGGATAGCCCGCATTGCCCATCATGTAGCTGATCGAACTGAAATTGATGATCGACCCGAATCCCGCCTCGCGCATCTGAGGCAGAACGGCCTGACACGCGAAGAAATAGGCTTTCAGATTGATCGCCATCATCCAGTCATAGAAGTCCGGGTCCACGTCTTCGGTCTTGTGGCGCTTGTCGTTGGCGGCATTGTTTACCAGCGCGGTGATCGGCCCATGGGCCTCGCCCGCCTGCTCGATGGCTGCGCGCAGGACGTGGGTATCGGTGATGTCACCCTGAATAAAGAGGGGCGGATTGCCGTAAGCCTCTCCCATTTCCCGCGCGAACTCGGACGCGTCGGAGCGCCCGATGAACGCGACTTTTGCGCCCTGGGCCAAAAATCCCTCGGTCAAGGATGCGCCGATGCCTGACCCGCCGCCGGTTATGAAAACCGAAGCGCCGTCGAGGTCGTGGAATGTCGCGATCTTGCTCACAGGCGTTTTCCCTCCAGCACCCACATCGATTCGGGGAATGACCATGGCAGGGTGACGCCATGGCTCATCAGATAAGTGCCGGACAGCACCACGGGTCCGTCTTTCAGGATCAGTGGCCCGCGCGACAGCGCCGGAACCGCATCTTTGTTGGCCAACGTCACCTCGTAGTGCGCCTCCGGGTCCAGCCGTGTCAGGCGCAGGGGGCGCGGCGCGATCTGTGCCGAGGTGGTGGCCTTGCCCGCAAAAACGACGAATCTTTGCTTGTCATCGGCCATATGCTGTTCGGCGATAATCGCCGGGTCCGTGCTGTCGAGGCCCAGAATATCGGCTGTCAGCAGCCAATCGCGGTTCGCTTTCCACCAGCGCGTGACCTCACGCAGGACGGTGGCCTCATGCTCGGTCAACTCGCGTGGGTCCATCTCGAAACCCATATGCCGCTGGGCCGCGACCCAGGCACGGAACGAAATATCGAGCGTGCGGCCAGAGGTATGACAGACCCGTGGCCCGACATGGGAACCGGTGACGGTCATCGGCAGGAACAGGGCGGCGTTGCGCTGCATCTTCAGCCGTTCGAGCGCATCGTTTGAATCCGACAACCAGACCCGCTGGGTGCGCTTCAGAATACCGAAGTCGATGCGCCCTCCGCCGCTGGCGCAGCTTTCGATCTCGACATGGGGAAACGCCGCGCGCAGCCGGTCTATGAGCGCGTAGGAGCCGCGCGTCTGGTTCGCATCCGGCATCGGCAGAACGCGGTTATGATCCCATTTGATGTAGTCAATCGCGTGTTCGGACAGGATGGCCGCCATCCGGTCATAGATAAAGTCACGCACCTCGGGCAGCGCCATATTCAGCGCCTTTTGCTGGCGACCAAGGATCTGGTCCTCGGACCCCAGCGCCCAGTCGGGGTGGGCGCGGTGAATATCGCTGTCGGGGTTGATCATCTCCGGTTCGAACCAGATGCCGAATCCCATGCCGAGGCCCCGCACATGCTCGATCAGCGGGCCAAGACCATCGGGATATTTACGCGGATCAACCTCCCAGTCACTCAACGACGTCGTGTCATCGTCCCGCCGCCCGAACCAGCCGTCATCGAGTACGAACCGCTCTGCGCCAAGGTCGGCTGCGCGGGTGGCAATGTCTTTTAGGACCGGCAGCTTGTGGTCGAAATAGACAGCCTCCCAACAGTTATAATGCACCGGGCGCGGGGCATCGTTGGCGGGGGTTAGAATCCGGTCGCGCAGGTGGCGCTGAAAAGCAACGGCGCATCCGTTCAGCCCATCACTGGAATAGGTGATGTAAAGCGGCGCGGTGGCGAAGCGGGTCGACGGGTGCCATTCCATCCGAGAAGCATGGCCGAACTGAATCTGCCGACGCCCGTCAGGCAGTTCTTCGGCAATCATCTTGTGCCCGCCGGACCAACCGTAGTGAAAGGCGTAAGCCTCGCCCTGGGTATTGGTCGCGCCCCGGCACGGCACTATCAGGCCGGGAAAATGCTCATGCCCCGTGCGCCCCGTCCGGTTCTCGCGATAGCGCATCCCCGGTGACCATGCGGTGCGGTTAAGCTGAAACTCGCCGCACCAGCGACCGGATACGTCAATCATCTCGTCCGAAAACTGCGGCGCGGGCAAGACCGGGGCGGCCAGCCAATGCAGATGAACCGGCGTATCGGACTCCAGGACCGCTGCGGTGGTGATGACGCGCGTATGGGGGTCCGTGGCGTAACTCGCGATCAGGTGCAGCCCGTTACCCGCGTCGGTAAAGCGCAGCTCCAGCGTGCCCGCCTCGTCCTTCGCGGACTCGAAGCAGAATTTCGGCAGCAGCGGCGTGCCGTCATGGGATCGCAGGATCAGGCCGGGCTGGCCGGGAAACGTGCGCGTCGCTTCGGGGCTGATCGACAGGTCGGGGTTCTCGTCCAGCATTCCGCCCGTCACGTCGATGACATGGGCGGCGGCGATGGCCGATAAGTCCTCGTCCGCGGGTAGGACCGCGCCCCAATAGACCACCTCAGGCAGCCGATCCCTCCGGGAGGCGAGAACAAGGGTCTGCCGCGGATCATCGAGCCGCCACGTCCTGTACGTGGTGTTGTCCTGTGCGGAATCCTTTGGCATCGGCTACTTCACAGCTCCAAGGGTAAGGCCAGCGATGAAGTGCTTTTGCATCAGGAAGAACATGGCCACCGGCGGGAGCGCAGCGACGATGGAACCGGCGCTCATCAGGTGATAGGCCGCGCGATACTGCGCGTTGAACGACGTGATACCGGCGGTAACGGGCTGGGTCTCGACCCCTTGGGTCAGAACGATGGCCCAGAAGAAGTCGTTCCAGATAAATGTGAAGATCAGCACCGCCATCGCCGCCAGTGCAGGCTTCATTAACGGCAGTACAACGTAGAGAAAGATGCGCCACTCCGCGACCCCCTCCACCCGTGCCGCCTCGATCA
>CALGNO010000175.1 GCA_937958625.1 uncultured Neomegalonema sp. | reverse complement strand
CTCCAGATTCCGGCTCCCTGAGTGGCGATGAGCAGGAAGATGAAGCAGTATAGCGCGATCACTTCGCCGCCATTATCGATCGGAAAAAAGCTGTTCAGACCATGGGCGAGCCAATAGCCAACAGCGCACATGCCGCTGCTGATAAACGCAACGAGTTGTGTGAAGAGGCCAATCGCAATCAGCAATCCGCCGATCAGTTCGATGACGCCTGCCACCGTTGACATCGGATTCAGCCCGTAGGCGAACTCGGATGGAAAGCCGAGCAGTTTTTGAGTACCGTGGGCCATGAACAATAGCCCGCAAATAATGCGAAAAATTGCATAGGCAGGGGCGCTCAGACCGGAGAGAAAGTTCTGTAAAGCCAACATGGGCGGCAGTCCTTTTGATTGCTTCGGTCTCCTCGACCGAATTCGTTGAGATACGTGGTGCGTTAGGGTTCGGGGCGAAGGCGGACCGAAATCACGATGTTATCGACATCGGCCATGACCGTGCCAGCGGAATGATCCAGCAGGTCCCGAAAACTGTTTCCGGCCACATCCTCCAGCGTGGTATCAACCCTGATCTGTACGTCACCGTCCGTCCATAAGAGCTGTGGTTCAAAGCGCCAGACTGTTTCATGCGCGTGCGACGACACCGAACCCGCTATCGGGTTCCCGGCATTGTCCTGCACGATGAGAGCGCGTTGCAACAGCGCATGGTCAAACGGACGATCGAAGGTGACGACCAACGGATCGCGCGTGCCCTTCATCGGCGACGCGATCGTCCACAAGTCCGGCGAGGGAAGACGGCGCAAGGCGGGGCCGACCGTGAACCGTTTTTCGAACCGGGGAAGGTCTTCCGCTCCAGTGGCGCCGGGCCAGCCTGCCTCGACAACAAGCGAATACGGCTTGCCCTCATGCAGAGCCGGACCGAGGCGCATATTTTGAGCCACACCGCGTTTGATCCGGCCCGGGTCCATCAGCAGCGTGAGCCGTTTGCGGTCTTCACTCCAAAGCTCCTGCTTGAAAGACATGAAGGCGGCATTGTCGGGCGTGCCATTCACGTCCAGCAGCTTGATATAGTCGGCAGAGGCATGCGGCTTCATCGGGGTCGAGAAATGGATATAGAACCGAAGGGTGTTCGCGGGCAGCACTGCACCACCGGGGTAGATTGCTGTCACGCGCGGGGGAACGATGTCGCGCGTTGACTGGATGGTAAGCGGCGTCAGGCGTGGTTCGACATTGCCCGCCAACTGAGACCGCACGGTGTATGCCCGGCCTTCGATCAGGTCGAATGCGGGATCAAAGATCAGCACGCGGTCCTCAACGCGATACCGTCCGGCCATCGGTTTTTTGCCATCACAGCATACGTCGGGTGCACCTGTGAAAATCTGCAGGAGGCTCGGCGGATCGACAGTTTCCTGCCCGGCATCCAGTGCCAATACGACCTGAGCATCGGCCCGCTCGGGTAGGGTCAGGTCGCCTGCCCCGGCAGGGGCAGACGAGATTTGTAGGGTCAAAACGACAAGGGTCAGCACGAACAAGCGATAGAGCTGTCCCATAGCGATCATCGCGCGTTATTCCGACTTCGGCGGCTGATATTGCGGGAAGTCGTATTCGGCCACGAGGTTATGCAACCGGTTCGGGAAGCCGCTGTAATTGGAATCCATGTTCAGGCTGCCCGTGAACATATCGCGGGTCAGCGACACGAACAGGCTCTCACTCAGCACGTCGATTTGCAGCGACATGCCGTCGAACATGACCGCCTTGCCAACCGGACCGATGGGCATGGTTGGCGACAGGTCGCCCTGCCCTCCGCGTGGCAGGTCCGCCGCCGTGTAGACCTTCGCCCCGTTCATGCTCGCCACCGGGATCACTTGCGGAGATCGACTATTGCTGGTCAGGAACAGCGCCGCCTCGCCATTGACGGTGTAAGACAGCATGTCGATCGGCTGGCCGTTGCCATAGTCTGAAATAGCGCGTCCCGCAATCTTGGCCCCGTCGACAATCTCGTCGAGGGCGATCAAAGCAATCGGGCTGCAGGTATAGGCAGCGACAAGTTGCATCTTACCGTCGATTTCTTGCACTGACATGGCTCGGATTGGCGCGCGGGTCTCATTCTGGTCGTGGGAAAGGTGATAGATTTCCACACTGGCCGCACCCTGCTCGCCGGTGAACGGATAGGGCATCCGCCGCAGGGTCGACAGAAAGTTATCATAGGCAACGCCGGACACGAACAACTCACCGTCATGGAATTCCATATCCATGATCGCCAGTGAACTCAGCTTCACGTCACCCTTTGCCAGATCGCGCGGCAGTGGCGGACTTTTACCCAGACCCCGGGGCCGGAAGGTTGTTTCCTGATCGGGGTAATGGTCGAGGCTCTGCTTTTGAAAAGAGAGCGCGGCCATATCGACCAGTTCGATCTCGCCGCCCTGCGACACCTTGATCAGTGCAGGGGCGGATTCGAAATTGCCGATCCGTGTCACCGAGAGATAAATCTCTGCCGTCACGGGATGGACGGCCATGTCATTGATGGCGAGTGCGCTGGTTGCAACACCGAGAGTGTCTGCGATTTTGACGTCGACATCACCAATATTCACAGGCGCGATTTGCGAGGGCGCATCACCGCCCGTCATGTCGAAGGCGTAAATTGCGCCGTTATAATTGTCGCCGACGAACAAGGTGCCGTTGTCGGCAAATTCGAGTGTACCTGCGAATTTGAGGTCAAGCTTTGCCGCATCGGCCATCGCTGTACC
>CALGNO010000174.1 GCA_937958625.1 uncultured Neomegalonema sp. | reverse complement strand
TCCCCGGCGCGGGTTTCGACGATGCGGTGGCGGCCCGCATCGGCGACCTTGACCACCTCTACCGGCACGCCTTCGGGCGCGAAGTGCACGAATTCCGGGCGGATTCCGATCTCTAGCCGCTGGCCGCTCGCCTGTACTTCGCCGCCTTCGACCGGGACGTGACTGTCGCGGAAGAACGCTTGATCGCCGCGCAATTCGCAGGGCAACAGGTTCATACCCGGCGAGCCGATGAAGTGGCCGACAAAGGTATGCGTGGGTCGCTCGAACAACTCGACCGGCGTGCCGACCTGCACCACGACGCCCTCGTCCATCACGACCACCTTGTCGGCAAAGGTCAGCGCCTCGGTCTGGTCGTGGGTGACGTAGATCATCGTCAGCGCAATGCGCTCGTGCAATTCGCGCAGCTTGGACCGCAACTGCCATTTCAGATGCGGGTCGATGACGGTCAGCGGCTCATCGAACATGATGACATTCACGTCGTCGCGCACGAGGCCCCGGCCCATCGAAATCTTTTGCTTGTTGTCCGGGGTCAGGTTCGAGGCGCGGGTGCCGAGCATCGCGGTCATATCGATCAACTCGGCAATCTCGCGCACGCGGGCATCGACCTGCGCCTTGGCCACCCCGCGATTGCGCAGGGGAAAGGCGAGATTGTCATAGACGGTCATGGTGTCATAGATGACCGGAAACTGGAAAACCTGCGCGATATTGCGCTCGGCGGGTGTCAGGCCGGTGACGTCCTGCCCATCGAACAGGATGCGCCCGTGGGACGGGTCGATCAGGCCGGAGATGATGTTGAGCAAGGTGGACTTGCCGCAACCCGAAGGGCCGAGCAGGGCGTAAGCGCCGCCGTCGTTCCACTCCAGATCAATCTGTTGCAGGGCGAAATCGGCGTCGGTTTTCGGGTTCGCCATGTAGGAATGGCGCAGGTTGTCGAGGGTGATGCGGGCCATTAGCCGAGGCCCCGTGCGCTGAACTCCCTCTCCCTCCGGGAGAGGGTTGAGGTGAGGGGGCGGTCGGCGCGAGGGAAGTTACCCTCACCCATCCCTCTCCCACGGGGAGAGGGTATAATGGTCGCCTGCGGCGGTATCTTTTCCATCACGCCACCAGCCTCCCACTCTCGTCAAAATAAAGCCCGCGTCCGGCATCGAAATAAAAATCCTGCGCCGCGCCCAACTCAAAGGGATAGACCCCGTGGGACTGGGACACCCAGTCCTCGTCGCCGCGCTTGAAATGGGCGATAGATTCCGAGCCGCTGAGTTCAGTGATCCCGACGGTGCCTTTGACCCGCACCGCATTGTCGCTCTCGGGTTTCGGCGTCACCGCATGGGGATGCAGGCCGAGGGTGTAGGGACCATCGGGCGCATTTGCCAGCACTGGCGGGACGGCCCATTCGGCGCCGTCCATGATAATCGCGCCGCCCTGCTTGCGTACGGCAGCGGCATTGATCGGCGGGTCGGAGAAGACCCGCGCCGTCTCCAGATCGCGGGGTTGGCGAAAGACCGATGATGTCTCGCCGAATTGCGTGATCCGGCCCTCTTTCATCGTCGCGGTATGACCGCCGAGCAGCAGGGCCTCGTGCGGTTCAGAGGTCGCGTAGACGACAATCGACCCGCGCCCTGCGAGCAGCTTTGGCAATTCGTCGCGCAATTCCTCGCGCAGCTTGTAATCGAGGTTGGCCAGCGGCTCGTCGAACAGGACAACGTCGCAATCCTTGACGATGGCGCGGGCCAGCGCCGTGCGCTGTTGCTGGCCACCGGACAGCTCGGACGGGCGGCGTTTGAGCATCGGGGTCAGGCGCATGAGTTCGGCGGCTTCCTCGACCCGGCGCGTGCGTTCCTTGCGGCCCACTCCCGCCACGCGCAGGGGCGAGGCGATATTCTCGAACACCGTCATATTGGGATAGTTGACGAAGAACTGGTGCACCAGCCCGACACTGCGTTTCTGGGGCGACACGGCGGTGACGTTGCGACCCTTGATCCAGACCTCGCCGGATGTCGGGCGCTCCAGTCCGGCGATCAGCTTGATCAGCGTGGTCTTGCCCGAGCGCGTTTCGCCGAGCAGCACGTTAAAGCCGGTTTCGGCCAACGTGACCGAGGTGTCATAGATATGGGTCTCCGCGCCGACGCGCTTGACCATATTTCTCAGTTCGATGGTCATGTAGTTTCGCCCCTTCCAAACCGTCACCCTCGGACTTGATTCGAGGGTCTTCAGCGGTGGCGAGAGATCCTCGGGTCAAGCCCGAGGATGACAGAATACCCCGGGCCTGTTGCACCCGGGGTATTGCGAGACTGCGGCTTATTCCGCTGCTGCCCAGCTTTTGATCAGCTCGTCGTAGTTGACGGTCTGGCCTTGAGGCTTTTCGTTGTCGAGCTTGGCTTTTGCCCCGCCCTTGCCGAGCCACTCGGAGGCATCCTTCGGGTCGTTGAGGCGCGGGCCACAGCCGCTATAGACCTCGGCACCCTCATCGGCGCGCTGCATCCGGGCCATGGTGATGTCCATTTCCTCGGCGAGGCGGTCCATCGCTTCCTGTGGGGTAAAGGCGCCGGAGTTCACGTCACCAATCTGCTGCCACCAGATCTGCGCCAGCTTCGGATAATCGGGCACGTTCACGCCAGTCGGCGTCCACATTTCCCGGTCCGTGGAGCGATAGAACTCGACCAGACCGCCGAGTTTCGGCGCGCGCTCGGTAAAGCTCTCGTCATTGACCGAACTGTCCCGGGCGAAGGTCAGACCCACATGGCTCTTTTTCGTGTCGACGGTTTTCGAGGTCACGAATTGTGCATAAAGCCACGCGGCCTTGCGGCGGTCGACGGGGGTGGAGTTGAACAGCGTCCACGAACCCACGTCCTGATACCCGACCTTCTGGCCTTCTTCCCAATAGGGGCCGTGGGGCGAGGGCGCCATGCGCCACAGGGGCATACCGTCCTCGTCAACGGTATTGTTGCCGTCTTCCTGACTGGCGACCATCGACTGGGTGAAGGCCGTGTACCAGAAAATCTGCTGGGCGACGTTGCCTTGGCTCAGGGCGGGCAGCGACTGGTAGAAGTCGTAGTTCGCGGCACCCGGAGGCGCGTATTTGCGCAGCCACTCATCCCATTTACGGATGGCATAGACCGCTGCGGGGCCGTTGGTCGCGCCGCCGCGGCTGACGCTGGCACCGGCGGGGTTGCACGACCCGGCTTCCATGCGGATGCCCCATTCGTCGATCGGCACACCGTTGGGCAGACCCTTCGACCCTGCACCCGCCATCGAGAGCCACGCATCGGTCATGCGCCAACCAAGATCAGGCGCGCGCTTGCCGTAATCCATGTGGCCATAGATCGCCGTGCCGTCGATTTCCTTCACGTCTTCGGAGAAGAACTCGGCGATATCCTCATAGGCCGACCAGTTGACCGGTACGCCGAGATCGTAGCCGTACTTGGCCTTGAACTGCTCCTGATAGTCTTCGTTGTCGAACCAGTCTTTACGGAACCAGTAGAGGTTCGCGAATTGCTGGTCGGGCAACTGATACAGGTCGCCATTCGGGCCGGTGGTGTAGGAAATGCCCATGAAATCATCGAGATCGAGGGTCGGCGAGGTCACGTCGGACCCTTCGCCCGCCATCCACTCGGTCAGGTTGGTCGCAAGGCCAAGCCGCGAATGGGTGCCGATCAGATCGGAGTCGTTGATGTAGCCGTCATAGAGGTTGCGGCCCGTCTGCATCTGGGTCTGCACGGCCTGAACGACTTCACCCTCGCCGAGCAGCTGGTGGTTGACCTTGATGCCGGTGATTTCCTCGAAGGCCTTGGTCAGCGTCTGGCTTTCGTAGGTGTGGGTCGGAATCGTTTCCGACAGCACGTTGATTTCCATGCCCGCGAAGGGCTCGGCGGCCTTGATGAACCATTCCATCTCGGCCTTTTGCTCGTCCATGGAAATGGCCGAGGGCTGAAATTCATCGGCGATCCATTTTTCGGCGGCCGCCATATCGGCCCAGGCTGCTGGCGTACTGGCCAATACGGCCAGTGCTGCGACAGCCGTCATAAGCTGTTTGCGCATCGGTATCCTCCCGTTCGTCATGAATGTGACGTGTTTGTGTTCGTCTCATGCTCAAACGAAAATAACTTGAGCGTCAAGCGAAAACTCGTAACGTATCTCCTAAACGAGGACGAAGGCGCGCCATGGACCTGACAACAAGACAGCAGGATATTCTCTCCGGTGCGCGCCGGGATGGGCGTGTCGGGGTGGATGCGTTGGCGAAGGCATTCGCGGTCACGCCCCAGACGATTCGCCGGGATCTGAACGATCTATGCCTGCGCGGTCTTCTCAGCCGGGTGCATGGCGGGGCAATGCCCGCCAATTCGGTGTCGAATGTTGATTACGAAGAGCGTCGCAATCTGGCAGCGGATGAAAAGCGCGAGATTGCGGCGGCGGCGGCGGCGCTGATCCCGGAAAATTCCTCCGTCATGCTCAATCTCGGCACCACCACTGAACAGGTCGCGCGCAGTCTGACCGGTCATTCCGGGTTGGTCGTCATTACCAATAATATCAATGTTATCAATATCCTGAATGGCTCGTCCGGTAAGGAGCTGATCCTCGCGGGCGGCGTTGTGCGTCAGAGCGACGGCGGCATTGTCGGCGAGGCAGCGGTGCAGTTCATCCGCCAGTACAAGGCCGACATTGCGGTTATCGGCGCCTCGGCCATCGACGATGACGGGGCCATTCTCGATTACGATCAGCGCGAGGTCAGCGTGGCGCGGGCCATTCTCGACTCGGCGCGGCGGGTGATTTTGGTGGCCGATCATCACAAGTTCGAACGCACCGCGCCCATGCGCATCTGCGATCTCGATCGTATCGACGTCTTCGTCACCGACCGTCCGCCCCCGCCCCGCTTCATGCGCGAGTGCAACCGACAGGGCGTTTCGGTTGAAATCGTTGGCGCTTTTTCACCTGATGCCCTTGAAAACGAACATAATTGAACACAGGAGCGCGCCCATGTATGACCTTTTGATCGTCGGCGGCGGCGTCAATGGCGTCGGGATTGCCCGCGATGCGGCGGGACGCGGCCTGTCGGTAGCCTTGTGCGAGCAGGCCGATCTGGCGCAGGCGACCTCATCGGCTTCGACCAAGCTGTTCCATGGCGGCCTACGCTATCTGGAATATTACGAGTTCAATCTGGTGCGTCAGGCGTTGAAAGAGCGCGAGGTATTGCTCACGGCGATGCCGCATATCGCATGGCCCCTGCGCTTTGTGTTGCCCCACCATAAGGGCCTGCGCCCGCGATGGCTGGTGCGGCTGGGCCTGTTTCTTTATGATCATATCGGCGGGCGGAAAATTCTTCCCGCCACGAAATCCCTGGACCTGACCGCCGATGTCGCCGGGATGGCGCTAAAGGATGAGTTCACCCACGGCTACGAATATTCCGACTGCTGGGTCGAGGATTCGCGGCTGGTGGTGCTGAACGCCCGCGACGCCGCCGATCGGGGGGCGGATATCATGACCCGCACCCGCATGGTCTCCGCCGAACGGCGCGGCGATCATTGGAAAGTCACGCTCAGCGATTTGGAAACCGGTGCCGCGCGCATCGTGGATGCGAAGGTGATCGTCAATGCGGGTGGCCCTTGGGTCGAGGATGTGATCCGCAATGGCGTGCGGATGAATACCTCGGACAAAATCCGCCTCGTGCGCGGGTCGCATATCGTCACCAAACAGCTTTTCAGCCACCCGAAGCCGTACATCTTTCAGCAAAGCGATGGCCGGATCATCTTCGCGATCCCCTACGAGACCGACTACACCCTGATCGGCACCACCGATGCCGAACACGAGGGCAGCCCGTCCGAAGCCGTCTGCACGCCTGAAGAAGCCGCTTATCTGTGCAAGGCGGCTTCCGAGTACTTCAAGAAGCCCGTCACCGAGGCCGACATCGTCTGGAAATATGCCGGCGTGCGCCCGCTTTACGATGACGGCGCGTCCTCGGCGACCAAGGCAACCCGCGACTATGTGCTGAAACTGGAGGATGCCGACGGCCAGCCGCCGATGCTCAATATCTTTGGTGGAAAGATCACCACCTATCGCCGCCTGTCGGAAAAGGCGGTCGAGATGCTGCGCCCGCATTTCGAAGACCTCGACCCGAAGTGGACGGCGGGGGTGCCCTTGCCGGGCGGCGATTTCGCGGTGGATGGCGTGAAGACGCTCGTGAGCGTGTTGCAGGGCGGCTATCCATTCCTGACGCCGGAATGGGCGCTGCGACTGGTCCGCGCCTACGGCACCGATGCCCATAAGATGCTGGGCGATGCGCAGTCGGTGGACGATCTGGGGGAACATTTCGGCTGGAATCTGACCGAACGCGAAGTGCGCTGGCTGATGGACCGTGAGTGGGCGTGGACGGCGGCGGACGTCGTCTGGCGGCGCAGCAAGGTCGGCCTGCGGCTGACCGAGGCCGAAATTGCCAGCCTGGACCGGTGGATGACCGCCGCGCGCAGTGTCGCCGATGCGGCAGAATAGCTGACGCTGCACGATCATTCCGTCAAATTCACGTCCCCAACCGGAGCCATCCCATGACTCACATCCTCGCCATCGACCAGGGCACCACCTCTTCCCGCGCGCTGCTCTTTGATCCGGATATGCAGGTGCTTCGCCAGTCCCAGCGCGAGTTCACCCAGCATTTTCCCCGATCCGGCTGGGTCGAACATGATGCCGAGGAAATCTGGGACAGCACCCTCGCCACCGCCAAGGACGCGGCGGGCGACGCACAGATTGCCGCCATCGGTATCACCAACCAGCGCGAGACCACCCTTGTGTGGGACAAGACCACCGGCAAGGCCATCCACAACGCCATCGTCTGGCAGGACCGGCGCACGTCTGACCTTTGCGCACGGCTGAAAGAGGCGGGCCATGAGCCGATGGTCACGGAAAAGACCGGCCTGCTGCTGGACCCGTATTTCTCCGGCACCAAGATCGCGTGGCTGCTCGATAATGTCGAGGGCGCGCGGGCGAAGGCCGAGGCGGGGGACTTGTTGTTCGGGACCGTGGACAGCTTTTTGATCTGGCGGCTGACCGAGGGCAAGGCCCATGTCACCGACGCCACCAATGCCGCGCGGACCATGGCCTATGACATTCGCAAGGGGCAATGGTCGACGACGATGCTCGACCTGCTCGGTATTCCGGCGGCGATGATGCCCGAGGTACTCGACAGCGCGGCGGAGTTCGGCACGACGACCCTGCTGGGCGGCGAGGTTCCGATCCTTGGCGTGGCGGGCGACCAGCAGGCGGCGACGGTGGGGCAGGCGTGTTTCGAGCCGGGCATGATGAAATCCACCTATGGCACCGGTTGTTTCGCCCTGCTCAATACCGGCGAGAAACCGTCCTTTTCCAAGAACCGCCTGTTGACGACCATCGCCTATCAGCTCGATGGCAAGCCGACCTATGCGCTCGAAGGATCGATCTTCATCGCCGGGGCTGTGGTACAATGGCTGCGCGACGGGCTGAAGATCATCGGCGATGCCCGCGAGACCCAGGCGCTGGCCGAGGCCGCCGACGAGAATGCCGAACTGGTGCTGGTGCCTGCCTTTACCGGCCTTGGCGCGCCCTATTGGGACAGCGAGTGCCGGGGCGCGATCTACGGCCTGACCCGGGCGGCGGGGCGTGCCGAAATGGCGAAGGCGGCGCTCGAAAGCGTGGGCTTCCAGACCCGTGATCTGTTGGAAGCCATGCAGAAGGACTATGCCTCGTCGCCGGAAACCGTGCTGCGGGTCGATGGCGGCATGACGGCGTCGGACTGGACCATGCAGTTCTTGGCCGACATCCTCGGTGCCCCCGTCGACCGGCCCGAGACGTTGGAGACGACGGCGCTGGGCGCGGCATGGCTGGCCGGAATGAAAGCCGGAATCTACCCGGATCAGGCGGGCTTTGCCGCGACATGGAAGCTGGACCGGCAATTCAGCCCCGCGATGGATGATGCCATCCGGGATGAAAGATATGCCAAATGGCGCGACGCCGTGGCGCGCACCCTGACGCGATAGGATGGCACCATGAAAACTGCAATTATCGGAGCGGGAATGGCCGGGCTGTCCTGTGCCCGGATGCTGGCCGATGCAGGCCATGCACCGGTTGTGTTCGACAAGAGCCGCGGCGTCGGCGGACGGCTGGCGACCCGGCGAGCGGGGGCCTTGCGCTTTGACCACGGGGCACAGTTCGTCACCGCCCGGGGCGCGGATTTCCGGGCCTATCTCGCGGAACACGCTGCGCCTTGGCAGCCTGCGGATGCGCCCGAGGGCTGGCATGTGGGCACGCCGGCGATGAATGCGCTGGTCAAACCGATGGCGGCGGGCCTCGACATTCGCCTCGGGTCCGAGGTCGCGCTCGAGCGGCACGCGAGCGGCTGGCGCGTTGGCAAAGACCGTTTCGAGCGGCTGATTTCGACGGTGCCCGTGGTGCAGGCCCGGGTGCTTTTTCCTGAAATGATCGAGGCGCTGGCATCGGTCGAGGTCGCGCCGTGCTATACGCTGATGGTGGCGTTCGGGACCGCACCGAACTGGCCGGAGATGGCGCGCTCGCGCGACGGCGATCTGGCTTGGATCGCACGCAATTCCGCGAAGCCGGGGCGCGGCACCGAACCCGATTGCTGGGTCGTCCATGCCTCCCCCGACTGGAGCACGGCGCATCTGGAGCTTGAGAAAAAAGAGGCCTGTCAGCGGCTACTCGACCTGCTTCGTACCGCACGAGGCCCCTTGCCCGAGGTGACCCATGCCGCTGCCCATCGCTGGCGCTATGCCATGACGACCGTGCCGCTGGGCCGCGATTTTGCGCAGTCCGAGGACGGCTCGCTGCTGGTCGGCGGCGACTGGTGCCTCGGCGCGCGGGTCGAGAATGCGTGGACGAGCGGGCGGGCGATGGCCGCCGCGTTGCTGTCTCGCTGATGGGCGAGCGGGTTGCGATGGGCCTTTGCTATGACAGTATCGGCATTGATTATGCCAACCTGCGAAGACCGGATGCCCGGATCGCGGCGACGATTCTGCGTGCCCTCGGCCCCGCGTGCAGCGTCCTGAACATCGGGGCGGGCAGCGGGTCTTATGAACCCGATGATCGTCCGGTTCTGGCGGTGGAACCATCCATGACGATGATTGCCCAGCGTCCGGCAGGGGCAGCCCCGGTCGTCTGTGGCCGCGCCGAGGCTCTTCCTTTTGCCGATGACAGCTTTGAGGCGGCGCTTGCCATTCTGACGGTGCATCACTGGGTCGATCTGGCGCGCGGGTTGGCGGAAATGCGACGGGTGGCCCGCGAGAACGTCGTGATTCTCACGTTCGATCCTGAAATGCGCGACTATTGGCTCGCCGATTACTTTCCGGGTCTGGTCCGGCTCGATGATGCACAGATGCCCCGATTATCGGAACTGGATCAGAGGCTTGGCGGCATCGCCGTCGAGATTGTGCCCGTGCCCCATGACTGTACCGACGGGTTCCTCGGCGCGTATTGGCGGCGTCCCGAAGCGTATCTCGACCCCCGAATCCGTGCGGCGATGTCGAGCTTTTGGGCGCTGGGCGATGTGACGGCCTCGGTCGAGCGCCTCCGTGCCGACTTCGAAAGCGGACTCTGGGCCGAGCGATATGGCGCGCTGATGGACCGGGACGGATATGACTTCGGCTATCGCCTCGTCACAGCATCCTGCAATCCACCGAAAGGCGACCCTTGACCCGGAGGCTGTGTTGGTGTTTCTAACCAGTCTTATATATGAATTCTCACATAAGAGGTCGCGTCATGCCCGTCACCTATCTCAAGAAAGCCGACAAATCTTCCGCCACGGGCGAGCAGGATGTGCGGGCAACCGTGCAGGCTATGCTGAATGAGATCGAGGCGGGCGGCGATGCGAAGGCGGCGGAATACGCCGCCAAGTTCGACAAATGGGACGAGGACATCGTGGTCGGCGCCGAGGCCCGCGCGTCGGCGGTGGCCAAGGTGAACCAGAAACTCAAGGATGACATCGCCTACGCCCATGAGAACGTCCGTTTGTTCGCCGAGGCGCAGAAAGCCACCATCGCCGATTGCGAGATCGAGCTGCGCCCCGGTCTGATCGCGGGGCAAAAGCAGATTCCGATGCAGACGGCGGGCTGCTACGTGCCCGGTGGCCGCTATGCCCATATCGCCTCGGCCATCATGACCGTGACGACGGCAAAGGTCGCCGAGGTCGATCACATCACGGTCTGCTCGCCGCCCAAACCCGGACAGGGCATCGACCCCGCCATCCTCTATGCCGCCGACCTCTGCGGTGCCGACACGATCCTCAATCTGGGCGGGGTCCAGGGTGTGGCCTCGATGGCCTTTGGTCTGTTCGGGACGCCGCCAGCGGATATTCTGGTCGGGCCGGGCAACCAGTTCGTCGCCGAGGCCAAGCGGATTCTCTATGGCCGGGTCGGCATCGACATGTTTGCCGGACCGACCGAGACCATGGTGATTGCCGATGCCGAGGCCGATGCGGAAATTGTTGCCGCCGACCTCGTGGGTCAGGCCGAACATGGCTATAACTCGCCCGCATGGCTCATCTCGCTCGACCGCGCGCTGGCCGAAAAGGTTGCCGAGATTGTCCCCAAGCTGATCGCAACGCTGCCCGAGACCAACCGCCTTAACGCCGAGGCAGCGTGGGCCGATTATGGCGAGATCATCGTGTGCGATACCCGCGAAGAAGTGGTCGAGGTTTCCGACCGCTATGCCTCCGAACATCTTCAGGTGCAGGCGGCGGACCTCGATTGGTGGCTGGCGAGCCTGCGCAACTATGGCTCGCTGTTCCTCGGCGAGGAAACCACCGTGGCCTATGGCGACAAGTGTTCCGGTACGAACCACGTTCTGCCCACGAAGGGTGCGGCGAAGTATTCCGGCGGGCTTTCGGTCCACAAGTTCATGAAAACGGTGACGTGGCAGCGCATGTCCCGCGAGGCCAATCGCGAGGTTGCGCAGTCCTGCGCCCGCATCTCGCGGCTGGAGGGGATGGAGGGCCATGCCCGTACGGGCGATGTGCGTCTGGCGAAATATTTCCCCGGCGAGAATTTCGATCTTTCCGCCGCCGACTGACCCCGCGCCTCGGTAAATGGCTAGGATTGACGCCATTTACCGGCCACATTGGGCATATTGAACCTGTGCGAAGGTCGCCGGGCGCGATATGCTTGTGGCCGTCGTAGGAAAAGTACCGGGGGATCCGTGTTATGAATAAAACGATTATTGCCGTCGCCGCGCTTGCCGCCAGCGGTGCCTTGCTGACGAGCGAGAGCGTGCTTGCCAAGGGACCGGCCACATTGGAGGGCGGCTCTGCCGTCGTGCTGGCCAAGGAAACCAAGGCCGGTCTGGATATGGCCAATTTCCCCTGGAATCTGGAAGAAGGGCGCACCGAAGACCTGACCTTTTCCATGACTCAGGAAGTCGCCGACCCCGAATCCGCCGAGACCGTTTCGCTGGATTACACGATCATGATTCCATGGATCGAGGTCGAGAAAGACGGTGATGACGATGTCACGTTCACCATGGATACGATGAACATGACCATCGGCTTTCCAAACCCCGAGGGCGGGGATGAGCCGGTCGAGATGACCGTCGAGATGCTTTACGATAACATGAGCTCAAATTTCGTCCGCGACGGCGACCGCATGACCTTCAAGGGCACCGCCGACGGTATGAGCGCGGCGGTCGATTCGGCACAGCTCGCCGAAGAGGGCATGGAACTGACCTACATGATCGACGGCAAGGGTCTGGATATTTCCGGCGAGGCGGCGTCCGATCAGGACTGGACCGATATTCAGACCCTCGACGTGTCCTATGACTATACGCTCGACGAGATGACCCTGGATTTTGCGATCACCGGCGAAGCGCTCGACGGTGAAGATATGGCCATGACGGCGGCCTTTGGTCAGACGACAGCCGATGCCGTCATCGGCAAGGGCACCATGTCGAGCAATGCCGTCATCAACGACTTCGAAATGGACATGACGGCACCAATGCCGGTTCAGGCCTCGGCATCCAAGATGGAAGTCGGCATTGCCATGCCGACCGAACCCGCGCCCGAACCCCAGGACATTGCCTATAAGATCGGGCTGGAGGGGCTGGAACTCAGCGACAATATCTGGGCCATGGCCGATCCCGACAATGCCTTCCCGCGTGAAATCACCCGGGTGATGATCGACTTGCAGATGCAGGCGATGATGATGGTGTCGCTGATGGACCCCGACGCGATCGCCGAGGCGGAAATGAGCGGGATGCCGCCGCTGATCCCCACGGGCATGAAGATCAACGAGATCGCCTTTGACGGCCTTGGCCTCAAGATCGATGCCACCGGTGAAGGCGCGCTGAAGGGCACCGTGCCCGAGGGCAGCGCGTATGTCACCGTCCTCGGCCTCGCTGATTTCGTGGCCAGCGCCCAAAAGGCCGGCATGTTCGGCGATCAGGAAGCAATGATGATTCAGGGCATGGCCGGACAGCTCGGCAAAGAGGGTGACGATGGCGAGCTGATCTTCGACATCGAAACCGATGGCCCGATGCTCAAGGTCAACGGTGCCCCGGTTATGCCTCTGCCGGGTATGCAGTAATGTCTTTGCGGGGCTGGTTTTCCGGCCCCGTTATTTTTTGGAGCCGATGATGATGTCCTCACGCCGCGTGGCCCTCGATGTCTGAGCGGTTTTCCGTTGAGGGCCGCGTGGCCTGTGTCACCGGCGCGTCGGGTGGCCTTGGCCGCGCAGTTGCTTCGGCACTGGCCGAGGCCGGGGCCAGTGTGGTCGGGGTGGCCCGGCGACAGGGGGCGTTGGAGGATTGGGCGGCTCAGACCAAGGGCGAGACCGCGATCCTCGCCGCTGACCTTTCCAATCCCGAGGATGCAACGGCCCTCGCCCCGCGCATTGCCGAGCCCTTCGGCGCGCCGGATATTCTGGTCAATGCTGCGGGGATCAATACCCGGCAGGGCGCGGATGATGTGACCCCCGAGGGCTGGCAGATCACCCTCGACCTCAATCTCGCCGTGCCGTTCTTTCTGGCCCAGGCGATGGTGCCCGCGATGAAGGCTAAGGGCTGGGGCCGGATCGTGAATTTTGCTTCGCTCCAGACAACCCGTGCCTTTCCCGGCGGTCTGGCGTATGGCGCATCGAAGGGCGGGATTGCGCAACTGACCCGCGCGATGGCGCATGCTTGGTCGCCCGATGGAATCACCGCCAATGCGCTGGGGCCGGGGTTCTTTCCGACGGAGTTGACCGCGCCCGTCTTCGCCGATGCCGAGCGAGCGGCGCGCAATGCCGAACAGACCTGCATCGGTCGCAACGGGACGATGGCGGATATTGTCGGCCCCGCCCTCTTTTTCTGTTCGCCCGCGTCTGATTATGTGACGGGACAGATTCTGATGGTCGATGGTGGCTTTACCGCCAGATGACGGCTATGCCGATCTGACCCGCCCGTGGTATCCTGACCCGGCGGGTGGATGCGATGGGATGCTTTGAATGACGCAGACGGATGACGATTTTGCATTCTTCCGCGCCTTGCCGGAACTGGGCGAGGCCGATGTCGATGCCCTGATCGAGATTGCGACCATCGACGTCATTCCTCCGCGCACCGAATTGACCGTCGAAGGGTCGATGCCGCGCCGTCTTTGCTATGTGATCGAGGGCGATATGCTGCTTGAAAAGGCGGGGCGTATCCGCCGGATCGGGCCGGGGATTTTTGTCGGTGAGACCGCCTTTGTCCTCGACGACGTTGCCTCGGCCACGGTTACGCTCGACAAGGGCGGGCGGATCGTGAGTTGGGAAATCGAAGAACTGCGCGCGCTGTTGCGAGACAATGACGCTATCGCGGCGGGTTTCGACACGGCCTTCAAGCAGGATCTTGCCCGCAAGGTCGCCAGTTCCTGATCTTCAGAAAATCTGACCGGCAGCGATACGATCTTCGCGCTTCAGACTGCTGGGGGCGGGCAGGTCGGCGTCGAGCAGGGCGGCAATATCGAGGATGCCGGTGCCGTTGGTCGGTGCGCTTTGCCTTGCCGTGATAGGGCGGGCGGTCTGTTTCAGTAGCGCCCGGAATGCCTCGACGATTTGCCAGCGGTTCCGGCCATAGGCGTGCTCGATTTCCGCGCCGCGATGCTGCCACCAGAGTGCGGCGGCGGCAGAAACATGCACGGTGGCGTAGGACGTGCCGTTGCCCTTGGCGCTGATAGCGGCGCTGGCGGCGGCGAAAGACCCGGCGAGCGACCCGGCGGCAGAGTGGCTATCCTCATCCTCCGAGGATCGCCCGACACGAAACACCTTGCGGCCACTGGCGCGTTGGGTCTGGGCAAGGAAAATTTCGTCCGCCGGACCCCAGACGTCGAGATACTGGTGATCCGAGGCGTCGTAGCGCTGATAAATCTGACCATCCGAGCGCACGCCGCCCACACCGATGCTGCGCCAGAAGCGCCCCGGAAACGAGACGCGATCGAGGGGTTGGCCTGCTGCGCCGACGACGATGACGCCCGCCTCATAGGCGAGATCGACAGCCGACCCCATATGTCGCTGAAAGATCGACAGTTGCGGAAAGCCGAGGCTGGTCGAGATGACCTCCGCGCCCTGACGCAAGACCGCATCGCGCACCGCCATCGCCACACTGCGCCGACGCTCCATGGTGGCCAGCACAACGCTGTCGGATACCCGATAGGGAATTGCGGGCAGGCCGGGGGCAACGCCCATGCGCGAACGATTGGCCCCCAGTCGCCGATCCTCGCGCGCATCGCCGCACAGTACCGACAGGGTCCGCGTGCCATGGCCACCGGAAAAGGCCGAGGCGCTGATCGGGTCTTCGGGGCGTTTGCCGGGTTCGATGTAGTTGATGCCGTCATCGACGCGAATCCAGGTGGAGGCCAGATCGCCGAAGACCCCGTGATTGGTCCAGCCGGTATCCAGATGCGCGACCTCGACCCCGTTCCAGACGATGTCGCGCGGCTCGCCGCTGGGGACCAGCCGTTGCCAAGCCTCGGGCGCGCGCACGAGATCGAGGTTCCATCCGTCAGCGGGCGCTGGCATTTTCTTCTCCCGGATGTGTAATGGATATATTATTCCATTAAAACGAGAGTCACGCAAACGAAGGCCGCCTGAACACCGGCCCTGATTGCTCAGGCCCCTTCCCTCTTGCAGTGCAGCATGGTAAGCGCCGCGCGAACCCGAGTTCGGCGCGCGCCTTGCCGCGCCCTTTTTTCTGACTGGAGCAGCCCGATGGCCGTTGAACGCACGCTTTCCATTATCAAACCCGATGCCACCGAAAAGAACGTCACCGGGGCGATCATCAAGAAATTTGAGGATGCCGGCCTGCGCGTCGTCGCCCAAAAGCGCCTGCATATGTCCAAGGACATGGCCGGCAAATTCTACGAAGTGCACGCCGAGCGCCCGTTCTATGACGAACTGACCACCTTCATGTCCCGCTCGCCGGTTTCCGTGCAGGTTCTGGAGGCGGAAAACGCCGTCGCCCTGCACCGCGATGTCATGGGCGCAACCAACCCCGCCGATGCCGCCGCCGGAACCGTCCGCGCAGAATTCGCGGATTCGGTCGGCGAGAACTCGGTGCACGGCTCCGACAGCCTTGAAAACGCGGCAATCGAGATCGCGTTCTTCTTCAAGGATGACGAAATCGTCGGCTGATCGGCTCAAATCCAGATCTTGCGGCTCACGCCCTTCCCGTTTTACGCGGGGAGGGCGTTTTATTATGCCTCACAATCGCTTGACTCTCCGGCTTTCATTTGCCCGGAACATGCCGACCGCGTAAACATTGATTGTTCGAGTTATTCGAAGGAAACGCCGATGCGCCGCTTCATGAAACGCCTGCTGGCAACGACCTGCGTGACCCTTGGCCTCGGCTCGGCGGCCCATGCCGATGTCTGGACCGCCACGAACAACTGGAACAGCACGTATGAGCAGGGCTTTCGCGAGTGGGTTCGGACGGATTTCACCAAGGACACGTTCCACAAGCCAGAGGACAAGGCGATTTTCGGCCTCGCCCTCGATTGCTCCGATGCGATCTACGCGATGCGGATCATCTATGCGTATAAGGAAAGCCTGCCCTTCGCGATCAACGACCACCGCAATGGGCGCATCCTGACCAACGAAATCGACAAGTGGGACGGGTTCCGCGAAACCCTGCGTCATGAAAACGACGATGGGACGTGGAAAACCTATCAGGGGCCGGAATATACCGAGATCGACAAGGTCCGCGCCTTCATCGAATTCGTCAGCGACATCACCGCGACCATCCATCTGGTCAACGACACCTATCCCATCGCGCTGGAGGATGTGCAGCCGGGGGATATGTTCCTGCTGCCGCGCAACCACGCCTATATCGTCAAGGATATTGATCCGACCGGGGCCATGACGACCCTCTCCCATTCCTCGCCGCGCGCATGGCGGGTAATGGCCGAGATCAACGATTTCCCCGCCGAAGTGCCGGAGGACAAGCTGTTCCGGGACGGCTATCGCCGGTTCAAATCAGCCGAACATCTGCGCACGCCGCCGACCCGCGTGCCGGGGGCGTCCACCGAGCAATGGAAAATCGCCGCGTCCATGGGCGGTGACCGCGAGGCCTTTGCCCTCGCGACCCAGACCGCGCTGGCCAGCATCAAGGAACCGCTGGGCGCAAAGGCCGAGCGCCTGTTTGCCTCGCTCTGCGATTACACGATCCAGCGCGTCGACATCGTCAACCAGAGCCAGGCCTATCTCGGCCATATCGACGCGAATATGGGTCGTCAGTGCATGACTTTCGGCGAATATGCCGAACATTCGACCCCCTCGCGTGACAAGAAGCTGGCGGGACAATTCAAACTCCTGCGCGCCCTGACCCAAAGCCCCGATTGGCAGAATGAAAATTTCAGCCTCAAGCCGGTGATCGAGGCTCTCTACGATCCCTCCGACCGTCTCAGCGAGCAGGAAATGGGGGCGTATTGCGCGGTTCCTTTCGACATTCGCGGCGGGCGTCAGATCACCTTGCGCGAGGTCTGGCGCGGGCTGGACGGGGGCCGCATGGTCTCAGACCCCCACGCCCCCCTCGATAGTCGCTGGGGCCTGACCAAGACGCAATGGACACCCCGATGCGAAAGCGCCACGCGCAGCTAAAGCGTTTCAGGTTTGCTTCGAACCATGTGCATCGAAAGGCGCGTTCGAGCCGAATCCGAGAGGCAGCGGCTTTCGATTCCGAATAAACCGGCACGTCTCTAGGCAAACCACCTAAAGCGGAATGAAGCCGTGGCGTTTGAAAACCGCTGCGGCTTTTTCACTGCCAAGGCACTGCATCAGCGCATCCGCCGCCGCCCCGCCGCGCCCCGTGACCCGCGCCATCGGATAGCGGATCGGGTCATGCAGGGTTGGATCTATCGGCAGGATATGACCCAAGCCGCTCGCCATGGCATCGGAGCGGTAGACGATCCCCATCTCCAACGCCCCCCGTGTCACCCAAGCCAGCGCCTCGCGCACGTTTGACGCCTGTATCAGCCGCGATCTGTCCAGCAGCCCCGCCGCCGCCAAAGCTTGCCGCGCATAGATGCCAGCGGGAACCGAGGCGAGATCGGCGACGGCGATGCCGCTGTCACCTGCATTGCGCAGGGCTTCGGTCCAGTCACGCTCTGCGTCTTGCTCGCGGGTCGAAATCACGACAAGGCGGTTTGACAGCAGCGGTTTGCGGGTTTCCGCGTCGATCATTCCCCGGTCCGCGAGCCAATCCATCCAGTCGGGATTGGCCGAGATGACGATGTCGGCGGGCGCGCCCTGCTCGATCTGCCGCGCCAGCGTGCCGCTGCCCGCATAGACGCCCATGGGAGGCGTCCCGTCGTCGCCCGGGCACTGCGCCAGCACGTCATCCAGCGCATCGGTCAGTGAGGCGGCGGCAAAGACGCGCAGCGGCTCGGCAGCAGAGACAGGCGCGGCGACGAGAAGTGCGGCGAAAAGGATACGCGCCGCGTACCCACGCTTGTGATGCCCGCGCAAACGGACGTCCATTTTTTTAACAATATCCGACCTTGGAGTCTGTGGAGAGATGGATTCCCGCTTTCGCGGGAATGACAGTACCCTAAGGATCGGGATTAATTCCCTCACCCCGCGCGCAGCCGTGCGAAGCCCTCGTCGAGATCGTCCAGCAGATCGCCGACGTCCTCCAACCCCACGTGAATTCGCATCATCGCACCGTCCGCACGCCCCGGACGCGGCCATTCGGTTGCGGTGCGAATCTTTGGCGGGTCGATGGGGATGAGCAAACTCTCGAACCCGCCCCATGAATAGCCCATGCCGAACAGCTTCATAGTGTCCAGCATCGCGGCCTGACCCGCCTTGCCGGAAAATTCTGGCTTGAGAATAAAGGCAAAAAGGCTCGACGCGCCGAGGAAATCGCGCTTCCACAACTCATGTCCCGGATCACCGGGCAAGGCAGGGTGAACCACCTGCGCCACTTCTTCGCGCTCGGCCAGCCATTCGGCGACCTTCAGACCGGCCTGCATGTGGTGAGGCAGGCGCACATGGATCGTGCGGATGCCGCGCATGGCCAGGTAGACATCGTCGGGGGACGGACAAATCCCCGTCTCCATCTGCGCGCGCTGGAATTTCGGATAGGCTTCCTCGGTGCAGGTGACAGACCCCATGACCAAATCCGAATGGCCGGAGATATACTTGGTCACGGCCTGCACAGACACATCGACGCCGTGCTCAAAGGGTTTGTAATAGAGCGGCGAGGCCCAAGTGTTGTCCATGATCACCGTCGCGCCGACCTGATGCGCCTCGGCGGCGATGGCGGGGATGTCCTGCATTTCAAAGGTCCAACTGCCGGGGCTTTCGACCCAGACGACCGAGGTGTTCTTGCGCAGCAACTCGCGAATGCCGCCGCCGATCAGCGGATCATAGTACTCGACCTCGACGCCCATCCGCGTCAGCATCCCGTCACAGAACTGGCGCGTGGGACCATAGACGCTGTCGGTAATCAGCACATGATGTCCCGCCGAGGCGAAGGCCAGCAATGGCAGGGTACAGGCCGCGAGGCCCGACGGTTGCAGTCGCGTGCGGTATCCGCCCTCCAGCGCCTTGATCGCGTCTTCCAGCGCAAAGGTCGTGGCGGTGCCGTGGACGCCATAGGTCACGCCGTCTCCGGCACGGGTGCGGCGCTCAATCTCCATATCCGCGACGGTGGGGTAGAGGATGGTCGAGGCGTGCATGACCGGCGGGTTGACCACACCGTCATAATCCTTGGGTCTGCGCCCTGCATGGGTTGCCTTCGTACCGTCTTTCATCACGCTGCTCCGTTTCACTTCGGATCAGGGCTAGCACGGCATCGCGGCGGCGTCATCGGGCAGCTTGCTCGAATGCTGCGTTGCGCGAGGCTACCGTAGCGGCACCCGCTGCCGGGCGGGGATTGCGAAGCAAAAATCGGAAAAATAACGCGATATGCCGTTTTTTCGGCAATTGGACTGTTGAAACTATTTCCTTTAGTGATGCAGGGTCGCACCGAACGTGATCCGTCAGGACGCGTCCGGTATCGAACCGACTAAAAAACTCAGGGAGAGTTATCATGAAACTTCGTTACGCACTTGGCGCGTTGACCGCTATCGGCATGGCCGCTGGCGCCTCCGCTGCCTCCGCCGACACCCTCGAAGACATCAAGGCAAAGGGCTCGATCCAATGCGGCGTGTCCCAGGGTCTTCCCGGCTTTTCCAGCCAAGATGACGCGGGTAACTGGACCGGCATTGACGTGGACTTCTGCCGCGGCGTCGCTGCCGCCGTGTTCGGCGATGCCGATGCCGTGAAGTTCACCCCGCTTTCGGCCAAGGAGCGCTTTACCGCGCTGTCCTCGGGCGAAGTCGACATCCTGTCGCGTAACACGACGTGGACGATGACTCGCGACACGCAGCTGGGCCTGAACTTCGCTGGCGTGAACTATTACGATGGTCAGGGCATGATGGTGCCGTCCGAGTTGGGCGTGACCTCGGCCACCGAGCTGGACGGTGCCTCGATCTGCACCAACACCGGCACGACCACCGAGCTGAACATCACGGATTACTTCCGTGCCAACAACATGAGCTTCGAGCTGGTCGCCTTTGAGAAGGCCGACGAGGTTGTCGCCGCCTATGACAGCGGTCGTTGTCAGGTCTACACGACGGACCGCTCGGGCCTTGCCGCCCAGCGTCTGAAGCTGGCCGATCCCGAAGCCCACACGGTTCTGCCCGAAGTGATCTCGAAAGAGCCGCTCGGCCCCGTCGTGCGTCAGGGTGATGATACGTGGTTCAACATCGTCAAGTGGACGCTGAACGCCATGATCAACGCCGAAGAACTGGGCGTGACCTCGGCCAATGCCGCCGAAATGGCCGATTCGGACAACCCGAACATCAAGCGCCTGCTGGGCACCGAAGGCACCTTCGGCGAGCAGCTTGGCCTGCCGAATGACTGGGCGATGCAGGTCATCAGCCAGGTCGGCAACTACGGCGAAAGCTATGAAGCCAATGTCGGCGCCAACACGCCGCTGAAACTGGCCCGCGAAGGGTCGGTCAACGCGCTGTGGACCAATGGCGGCCTGATCTACGCTCCGCCCATCCGCTAAATCCTGATATGCGCCGCCCGTAACCGGGCGGCGCTTTTCTTTGGGGCGTGCCGGATTCGGTGCGCCTCGTTTTATCCCTTTACCGTCGAGGCCAAGCATGACTTCCACGACCGCTTCGGAACAATCGGAGGATAGCGGCGGCCTGACCTCGCTGCTCTACGATCCGAAGGCACGGGGCCTTGTATTTCAGGTTCTTTTGCTCGCCGCCGTCGTCGCGTTCTTTGCGTGGATTCTCGACAATACGATCACCAATCTGGCCGATGCCGAGAAACGCTCAGGCTTTGGGTTTTTGGGCGAGACCAGCGGTTTCCGGATGCTGACGACCCTCGGCACCTTCATGGTCGAATCCCGCGCCGGAGTTGCCACCTATCTCGATGTGTTCTGGATCGGGGTGATCAATACCTTGGCCGTTTCGGTCATCGGTATCATTGCCGCGACCCTGCTGGGTTTCATCATCGGCATCTTTCGCCTGTCGACCAACGTCGTGCTGCGCGGGTTCGCGACGGCCTATGTCGAGCTGCTGCGCAATATCCCGCTGCTGCTGCAAATTTTCTTCTGGTACTTCCTGCTGATCGAACTGTTGCCGGGCAAGCGCGAGCGGGTGCAGCTCGCCGGTGATGTGTTCGGCATCAACAAATTTGGCCTCTTCGGTCCCTATCCACAGTTTTTTGAAGGCTTCGGCACCGTCGTCTGGGCCTTTATCGGCACGGCGCTGCTGGTCTGGGCGCTGTCCTGGGCGATGAAAAAGCGGCAGGAGGCGACCGGTCGCCCGTTCCCGATGTTCTGGGTCGGGCTGGCTCTGCTGGTCGCGATTCCCCTCGCCACCTTCTATGCCATGGGCGCGCCGATGGAGTGGGAGTTTGCGAACTTCCGCGCCGCCGACGATCTGATGCCTGACGGTCGCAAGGTCGGCCCGATCCGCGCCGGCTTCGAGACCCCGAGCGCCGGTAATCCGGCCCCCGGTATCGTCATCAAGCCCGAGTTCATCGCCCTGTGGCTGGCCCTGTCGCTCTATACCGCGAGCTTTATTGCCGAGATCGTGCGCGCAGGCATCCTGGCGGTGCCGGGCGGCCAGACCGAGGCCGCCAAGGCGCTGGGCATCAGCCCGACCGTCACCCTGCGCAAGGTCATCATTCCGCAGGCGATGCGGGTGATAATTCCGCCCCTGACCTCGCAATTCCTGAACCTGACCAAGAACTCCTCCCTCGCCGTCGCCATCGCTTATCCCGACATCGTGTCGGTTTTCGCAGGCACGGCCCTGAACCAAGTGGGGCAGGAGATCGAGATGATCTTCATGATGATGATGGTCTATCTGCTGATTTCGCTGGGCACCGCTGCCTTCATGAACTGGTTCAATGACCGCATGATGCTGGTCGAGCGATAGGAAGGGACGAGCCATGAGTGAGACCCACGCCGAACTCGCCAACCAGATTGGCTATGTCCGTACCGAGGATGCGCCCTTGCTGTCGCCCCCGGCAAGCGAGGCCGGATTTCAGGGCTGGCTACGCCAGAACTTTCTGAACTCGATCACGGATTACTCCAGCATCGGTGCTGCGATTTCTTCGCTGTTGATGCTGATTCTCACCGTTGCCGTGCTGTATTTCGGCGTCACGGTCGGTTGGAGCCTGATCAGCTTTGCGCTTATCGAGGCCGTCTGGACCGATCCCGAGGGGCTGAAGCGCGAGGTCTGCGCGACAATCGCCCAGGGCGGCCCGCATCCGCAGGACTGGTTCGGTGCCTGCTGGCCCTATGTCGATGCGAAGTGGAAAGCGTTCACCTATGGCCGCTATCCCGAATCCGAGCTTTGGCGGCCCGACCTCGTCTTTCTAGTGGGGTCCGTCGGGATCGCTTGGCTGGTCTCGGATTCGGTGCCGCGCCGCTGGCTTTGGGGTGCGTTGCTGATCGTCGCCGGGGTCGTGCTGTTCTGGTGGTCGACCCAGCCGATCGAGAATGACGGCGTTGCGCTGTTCAACGATGTTTATGACCCCGAAATGGCCTCGCCCATGGGGTATTTCTTCGACTACACGCCCATCGGTGCCTGGATTCTGGTCGCCGTCGGTGCGCTGTTCCTGCTGCTCGCCAAGCCCGTGGGCCGCAAGCTGGTCGCCGTGTTGATGCTGACGGTCTTCCCGGTCTTTGCCTATCTGCTGCTGACCGGCGGTGATGCCGAGGGCAGTGTCGGGTTCTGGATCGGGCTTGGCGTCGTCGCCGCATTCGGACTGGGCCTGTGGTTGATCGCATCGGTGCTGGGCGCGAATGCTTTCAGCGCGCTGCTCTTGTCACTGGTGATCATCGCGGCGATTGCGTATTTCGTCTGGTCCTTCATCGAGCCGACCACCGGCTATGCGTTCGCCGATGGCAGCCTGACCCGCGAGGGCGAGGGGTCCGTCATTCGCCTGCCCTTGCCGGTTGCCTTGCTCGGCAAGATCAGTGCGGGCATCGGCGCTCTGGTGATCCTCTATGTGATGACCGCCGGTCGGGCGATTAACCTGATCGTGCGGATCATGATCGCGATACCGGCGCTGGTGATGATTGCAGGAGCCTATGGAAGCGGTGCGCTGGAAACGGCGTCTCTGCCCGTCGGCTGGCTGATTTTCGCGCTGTTGCTCGTGGTGCTGATCGGCTTTGCGCTGATGGCCCTGAACGGGATGAACCGGCCCGAGTGGCACGAGGCGATTGCCGGGTTCAGCAAGAGCATCGGTAAAACCATCGTCATTCTGGCCCTGATCGTCGGTGTCGTCGCCTTTATCGGCGGTCCATGGCTGGTCGATCTGATCGAGCTGACCTCTGCCGGGCGTCTCGACCAGTTCCTGTCGCCCGAGCATCTGGCCGCCCACAGCCATTTGGCCGATGGTGCGGAAGCCGGGGTCGCCCCCCTCGACATTCCACGCGCCGTCTGGCCGTTGCCCGAGGTCGAAACGAACCTCTGGGGCGGGTTGCTGGTCACGCTGGTGGTCGCGATTGCGGGCATCGTGGTGTCGCTGCCCCTCGGTATCCTGCTGGCGCTGGGCCGCCGCTCGACCCTGCCCGCCGTGCGTATCCTGTCGACGGTCTTCATCGAGTTCTGGCGCGGGGTGCCGCTGATTACCGTGCTGTTCATGGCTTCGGTAATGCTGCCGCTGTTCCTGCCCGAGGGGACCGAGTTCAACAAGCTGCTGCGCGCCCTGATCGGCGTCGCGCTCTTTGCCTCTGCCTATATGGCCGAGGTCGTGCGCGGGGGCCTTCAGGCGATCTCGAAGGGCCAATACGAGGGCGCAGACTCCCTCGGCCTTGGCTATGCGCAAAAGATGCGTCTGATCGTGATGCCACAGGCGCTGACGCTCGTGATCCCCGGCATCGTCAACACCTTCATTGGTCTGTTCAAGGATACGGTGCTGGTGCTGATCATCGGCCTCTTCGATCTTCTCGGCATGGTCCAGAACAGCTTCAGCGATTCAAGCTGGGCCGTGCCCGTCACCAACCCCACCGGGTATCTGCTGACCGCAGCGATCTTCTTCATTTTCTGCTTCGGCATGTCCCGCTATTCGATGTTCATGGAGCGCAGGCTCCGCCGCGGCCACGCAAGATAAGGACGCAACCTGATGACCGACACAGCCATCGTCGAGGAACGCGCAATCGACCGGTCGAAGATGAAAGTCTCCGATACGGTCGCGATCCAGATCCAGAATATGAACAAGTGGTACGGCACGTTCCACGTCCTGCGCGATATCAACCTGACGGTGATGGAGGGCGAGCGCATCGTCGTTTGCGGCCCGTCCGGGTCGGGTAAATCGACGCTGATCCGCTGTATCAACCGGCTGGAGGAACACCAGAAGGGCAAGATCGTCGTCGATGGCATCGAACTGACCGGTGACCTGAAAAAGATCGACGAGATCCGCCGCGAGGTCGGCATGTGCTTTCAGCACTTCAACCTGTTCCCGCACCTGACGATCCTCGAAAACTGCACCCTCGCGCCGATCTGGGTTCGCAAGATGCCCAAGAAAAAGGCCGAGGAAGTCGCGATGCACTTCCTCGAGCGGGTGAAAATTCCTGAACAGGCGGACAAGTATCCCGGCCAGCTTTCGGGCGGCCAGCAACAGCGCGTCGCCATCGCGCGCTCGCTTTGCATGAGTCCAAAAATCATGCTGTTCGACGAGCCGACCTCGGCCCTCGATCCCGAAATGATCAAGGAAGTGCTCGACACCATGATCGGCCTTGCTGAAGAGGGCATGACCATGATCTGCGTGACCCACGAAATGGGCTTCGCGCGTCAGGTTGCCAACCGCGTGATCTTCATGGATGCCGGGCAGATCGTCGAGCAGAACGAACCGGAAGAATTCTTCCGCAATCCGCAGAGTCCCCGGACTCAGGAATTCCTCAGCCAGATTCTCGGGCACTGATTTTCGGAGACTCAGGCCGGGGCGTCAGCCCTCGGCATTTCGCGATATAACCGGCTCCGGCGGCGGGGCCGAGCGGATTGCGATAAACACGCCCGCCCCGGCCACCAGCGCGATTCCGATCAGCGTCGACAGCCCCGGTGCGTCGCCCCAGATCGCCATATCGAGCAGGGGCGCGAAGGCCAGATAGCTGTATTCCAGCGGCGCAATGCCGCTCGATTCGTTGGTCTGGTAGGCATGGGTGAGCATGAGCGCCCCGACCAGATTCGCGACCGCATTTCCGATGATCAACAGGCCGACAATCAGACCAAATGCGCTCCAGCCACCCAGCAGGTACGGATTCGCCTCCCGCGCCTCGACCCCGACGGGCAAGGCCGCCACGAAGACAAACCCGGCCAGCGACAGGATGCCGAAAACGCTGTGATGAACCACCTGTAGGCTGATCGCGCTCTCCTGCGAACACTTCCCGCGGGTCACCATCACGCCGAAAGCATAGCAAATCGCCGCGCCGAGCGGGAACAGGATCGCCGGATCGAGGCCATCCCGCCATGGCTGCGCGGTCACCAGGACGCCGGAGAACCCAAGGATCAATGCCGCAATCCGCCGTGGTCCGATCTTCTCGCCCAGAAAAAGCGCGGCGAAGAGAGTGATGATCAACGGGCCGGTGAAAAACACCGCCCCCGATTGCGCCAGCGATAGAAAGCTCAAGCCCGAATAGAGCAAAAAGAACGCCGAACTCAACAACAGCGCCCGCGCCAGCGCCCAGAAAGGCCGCTCGAGCCGCTTCAATGCCAGTGCCGACACAAACCGTGCCGCGATAACGGCGAAGCCGACCACCAGAATCGAGCGCAGGATATGCAACTGCCAGATCGAGACATCGTCGGTCAGGAGTTTGACCATCGCCTCTTGCAGCGAGATGATCGCCATCGCCGCAATGACGAAGGCTGTGATGCCAAGGCTGCCAGAGCGTGTCACTCGGCCTCGGGTGGGCGCGGTGCCTTGCCCATCCAGACGAAAACCGGTTTCAGCGGGATAATCCACGCAAAGCCAAGCACGGCATAGATCAGCGTCTCGACGATGATATGCTGGCGCTCGAATTGCGCGATAATGGCCATCGCGGCCAGGCTGAACACGACAAGCCAGATAAAGATGATCAGGCTGCCGACCAGTTTGCGTGTGCGTAATCCCATGTAGGGGTGTCTAGCGCCCCTGTGCGGGAAAGCAAGGCACGTGGCTTGCCGCTTGGTGCCCCAGCGCGTAAACATGCAGCGTCATCCCGAACCCGAGGACCGTATGAACGCGCTCTTTTTTCTCGTCGATTTCGTCGTCACCGCGCTTTACTGGCTGGTGTTGATCTATGTGATCCTCAGTTTTCTGGTCGGGTTCAACATTATCAACCTGAATAACAATATCGTGCGGCAGATCTATACCGGTATCAACAGTCTGGTCGATCCGATGCTGGCCCCGATCCGCCGTATCCTGCCATCGGCGGGGGGGCTGGATTTCTCGCCGCTTGTCCTGTTGCTGATCGTCATGTTCCTGCGGACGTTGTTATTGGAAGACCTGTTGCCTGCCTTGGCGTAGCTTTTTGCTCCGACGCATCCGGGAGGGGGCGAGCGTGTTATGATCCGGTTTCTTGCCATAGTCTCGGCTGCCAGCGCCCTAGCGCTGCCTGTCATGGCGGAGGAGGAGCCCGTCCTGTTCGACGTGCCGCCGGGGGTTTTGATCTTCGACGCCGATCCTGACCCGGTTGAATCGGCTGAGAGCGCGCCAATCCCGGTGCCCGCCGATACCGAGCCAAGCCCCGAGCCGATTGCGGTCATGCCCGATGCGCCGGTTGTCGGCGGCTCTGCCTCGGCCAGCCTGCGCAGTCCCAGCGATCCGATCATATTTCTCGATCCGGTCCCGGAGGAGCAGCCTTCGGCCTTGCCCGTGATCGAGGCAATCGAACCGGTCTATAGCCTGCGCCACGCGGCCTCGACGCCCGATGACGATCTCTCGCGCGATAGACCAGAGCCGACGGTCGACCCGCTCACCGGACGCCTACGCGATACGCCGGGTTGGACGGGCCGAACCGATGCCCCGGCGAGTATCGGCTGTTTTCCCGAGGGCGCCTGCGCCGTCCTGAACCAGCGATGAGCGCGCTTTGCTTCGATGAGCCGGTTTTGCTGGTCGGAGCGGGTCCGGCGACGCGAGCAGACTTTGACCAAGCCGCGCGCTTCACCGATGCGGTGATCGCGGTCGATGGCGGATTTGATGCTCTATCGTCCTGGGACGAAACGCCGGCGGCGGTGCTTGGCGATATGGATTCGATCTCGGCTCCGGTGCCGGATGCGGTGACGAGGCTGCCCCTGGACGAACAGGACAGCACGGATTTGGAAAAGGCCCTGCAAACCGTGGATGCGCCGCTTTGCCTCGGCATCGGTTTTCTCGGCGGGCGGCTCGATCATACCCTTGCGGCGATGCACGCTCTTGTCGCCAGTGACAGGCCGACGATCCTGATCGGGGCTGAGGATGTCGTCTTTGCCGCGCCGCTGGAATGGGGCGCCGAAGTGCCCGAGGGCACGCGGGTCTCGTTCTATCCGGTGTGTCGGGTGCCGGCGCTCGGGTCAAAGGGCCTGCGCTGGCCCATCGACGGATTGTTGATGGAGGGGGGCAGGCAAATCGGCGTCTCGAACGAAGCCGCCTCAACCCGCATCGCCGCATGGTTTGCCGAGCCGGGGGTGGTCACGATCCTGCCGCGCGCGTGTCTGGGGGCAGTGGTCGAGAGCCTGACATAAAAAAACCGCCGGGGTGGCCCGGCGGCTTCTATCTCAAACGCAATCAACAGATTGCAGCGGCGTGTCAGTCAGCGACGGACAGAGCGCCAGCCGAAGAACGACCGCTACGGTCGGTTTCCAGCTCGTATTCGACTTTCTGGTTCTCGTTCAGGGTCGAAAGACCTGCACGCTCAACAGCGGAGATGTGAACGAACACATCATTGCCGCCACCGTCGGGCTGAATGAAACCAAAACCTTTGGTTGGGTTGAACCATTTCACAGTGCCAGTAGCCATGTGAGTATCTCCTGTCATAACACCGCCCACGAATTGCAGCGGCTTGGCGCAGGTTTCGTATCGAGAGAGCTGCGGCCGTTTGGACAGGCGTAGATCAAGATCAGAAAGTGCTTCGCAGCGACTACATAGTCGATTCGGCAGCGTTTTTCAACGGTGCAGCGAACAGAGAACAATTTGCACCCCGTTAGCGGGTTAAAGGTTTTCCTCCGCAACCATACCCATCGCATGATAGCCGCCATCGACATAGATGGTCTCGCCCGTCGTGCCGCCGCCAAGGTCGGACAGCAGGTAAAGCGCGGCCCCGCCGACCTCTTTCAGCGACGCCGTGCGTTTCAGCGGTGCATTCTCGGCGTTGAACTTGAAGACCTTGCGCGCCGACCCGACCGCCGACCCCGCCAGCGTGCGCATTGGCCCCGGCGAGACGGCATTGACGCTGATATTGTTCTTGCCGAGATCGGCGGCGAGATAGCGCACGCTCGCCTCCAGCGCCGCCTTCGCCACGCCCATGACATTATAGTTTGGCAAGACCCGCTCGGCCCCGAGATAGGTGAGTGTCAGGATCGAGCCGCCCTCGGTCATCAACGGCATCGCGCGCCGGGACAGGTCCGTCAGCGAGTAACAGGAGATGTCCATCGTATTCAGAAAGTTCTCGCGGCTGGTATCGGAATACCGGCCCTTGAGTTCCTCTTTCTTGGAATAGGCGATGGCGTGGACCAGAAAATCAAGCTGCCCCCATTCGCTCGCCAGCGTCTCGAATACCTTATCGAGGCTCTCGGGGTCTTGCACATCGGCAGGCAAAACCAGTGATGATCCGACCGACTCCGCCAGAGGCCGCACACGCTTTCCGAACGCATCCCCCTGATAGGTAAACGCCATCTCGGCCCCATGGGCCGCCAACATCGACGCAATCCCCCAGGCGATGGAATGATCGTTGGCGACGCCCATAACGAGCCCACGTTTGCCGTGCATTATTCCGGTCATTTCAATCCCTCAAGTCAACGCCGCCGCAGCTATAGGTCTATCCCGTGATTTGACGAAGTCAAATTGTCTAGAAAAATCAAATCTTTGAACCCCAAAGCTATCAATTTCAATCATGCTATTGTCTAAATAGCCGTTCGTTGCAATGTCTGTTGTCAAAATTGGTATTGACCAGCGAACATTATTTCCACCTGACGGGGTATCTGCTGCGACATATACTGAAAAAAAACCGTGAGGTGAATTGCCGCTAGACTCGTTTTTTTCTATATGTATAGATGCATCGCCTACGCTCTCTCTCTTCAATTTGAATACTGTTCCATTTAATATAATACATATACAGACGATAAAATCGTCTATATAATTTTTACCAATAGGAAGGCCAATCGCCTTGAGCATTTTCCTAATCTCATTTCTTATGTTTTCTATCTTAAAAATATTATGCGTGTAAAGATGTGAGCAAATTTCACTTATTATTGCCATATCTTTCATTGATATTGGGCGAGTAACTTCTGTCGGAAAATTTTCTTCTGGAAATAGTGATTTTAAATTTCTTCTAATTTCTCTGACGCTTATCCCTAGCTTCTTCACTATACGCTTTTGGTTCGATAACTCAAGTTGTTTTAAAAGATAACCTTTGAGCCACCAATCACATTTGCCATACATTGACGGAGATTTTATAGTTCCATTATCATTATAAGTATTGAAAAATTGAATAGAAGAAAATATTTGAAATACTTTATCATAAGAAAAGCCACGGTCTCTTGATGGGTGGGCTATTAAATCTCCGACTTCACGTATTAAATAACCGGAAATTTCGCGCTGCTCGATTATGATAGAGCGGACGTCGGCTTCGTTAAAGGTATTCGTTTCGAATCTATGGCATGACGACATAACAGACTGGCTGGTTCTGGAGTATTTTTTCAAATCGCGTATCTCCTCAAACCTTCCCGAATACCAGCGTCGCGTTGGTGCCGCCGAAGCCGAAGCTGTTGCTCATGGTGACGTCGACGTCTTCATCCTTGCGCTCGCGCAGGATCGGGATGTCGGCGAAGGCCGGGTCGAGGGTTTCGATATGGGCGGATTTCGTCTTGAAGCCGTGCTTCATCATCAGCAGGCAATAAATCGCCTCCTGCACGCCCGTTGCGCCGAGCGAATGTCCGGTGAGTGACTTGGTCGAGCTGAGGTCGGGGATATTGCCCGCGCCGAACGTGTCGCGCATGGCCTGCATTTCGCGCTCGTCGCCCACGGGGGTGGAGGTGCCGTGGGTGTTGATATAGCTGACCTTGCGGTCGCCGATGGTGCTCATGGCCAGTTCCATACAGCGCACCGCGCCCTCGCCGGACGGGGCCACCATGTCGAACCCGTCCGAGTTCGCGCCGTATCCGATCAACTCGCCATAGATCGTCGCGCCGCGTGCTTTCGCGCGCTCGTATTCCTCCAGAACCACGGTTCCGGCCCCGCCGCCGATGACGAACCCGTCGCGGTTTTCGTCATAGGCGCGGCTGGCCGCGGCGGGGGTATCGTTGAAGTTCGAGGACAGCGCCGCCATGGCATCGAACAGACAGGTCAGCGACCAGTGCAGGTCTTCACCGCCCCCGGCAAAGACGATGTCCTGCTTGCCGAACTGGATCAGCTCTGCCCCGTGGCCGATGCAATGGGCCGAGGTCGAACAGGCCGAGGAGATCGAATAGTTCACGCCCTTGATCTTGAACGGCGTGGCCAGCGTGGCCGAGTTGGTCGACGACATACAGCGCGGCACAGCGAATGGCCCGATCCGCTTCGGCGCGCCCTTTTCGCGGACAATGTCGGCGGCGCGCACTTGGTCTACGGTAGAAGGACCGCCGGAGCCCATGACAAGGCCCGTGCGCACATGGCTGACCTCGTCTTCGCCAAGGCCGGAATCGTCAATCGCCTGCTGCATCGCGATGTAGTTCCAAGCCGCGCCATCCCCCATGAACCGCCGCGCGCGTTTCGGCACATGGGCGTCGATGTCCACCACGGGCCGACCGGCCACCCGGCTGCGAAAGCCATGCTCGGTCTGCTCTTCGGAATGGGTGATGCCCGAGGTCGCGTTTTTCAGCGAGGCAGTGACGGTTTCGGCATCGGAGCCGATGGAGGAGACGATACCGATCCCGGTGACAACGACGCGGCGCATGGCAATTCCTGACGTATTTGGGTCGCTTGGGGCTTAGGAGGCGTCGGAGCCAAAGAGGCCCACGCGCATGTCTTCGGTGACGTAGGCGGTCTCGCCGTCCACTTCCATGGTGCCGTCGGCGACGCCCATCTTCAGCTTGCGGTCGATGACGCGCTTTACGTCGACGGTATAGCGGACCAGCTTGGCCTCGGGCGTCACCATGGCGGAGAATTTTACCTGTCCGACGCCCAGCGCGCGGCCCCGTCCCGGCATTCCGCTCCAGCCGAGAAAGAACCCGGTCAACTGCCATAGGGCATCGAGCCCAAGGCAGCCCGGCATCACCGGATCACCGAGGAAATGGCATTTGAAGAACCACAGGTCCGGGTTCACGTCGAGTTCGGCAACCACCTGACCCTTGCCATGCGCGCCGCCCTCGTCCGAGATATGGGTGATGCGGTCGAACATCAGCATCGGCGGGGCGGGCAGTTGGGCATTGCCCTCGCCGAACAACTCGCCCCGACCGCATTTCAGCAGGCCCTCGTAATCATAGCTGTTCGCGCGCTCGCCCATAAAGTTCTTTCCCGACCGTATTGCGAAGGCCGGAGTCCCACCGGCAATGAAACAATCCGTAGCATCGCCGTGACCCGCCGCGCAAGCGGGTGGGTAGTGCCCCGCCGCAATCGCCCGCAGCCGCACCCATCAAGAACCGCTTTCCCCGCATCGCCTAAGCGTTGCAGGCACTTGCCGGGGTCTTGGCTGTCGGGGTAGGGGGTGGCCGCGTGCCCGAGGCGATTGACGGAAACGTCATCACGGACATGTGCTGCGGGCAAAGTCGTATAGGGTGATCGCGACGATTATCATCGAAGGGGGAATCATGCTCAAGGTCGGGTTGCTTGGTGTCGGGCGTATCGGCGGTGTTCATGCGCGCACCATTGCGGCGCATCCGGGCAGCGCTCTGGTCGCGATCTCGGATGCCATAGCGGAGAATGCCGAGACATTGGCGGCGCAGCACGGAGCGGCGGTCAGATCGTCCGAGGATATCATCGCCGATAGCGCCATCGACGCGGTGCTGATTGCCACGCCGACCGATACCCATTCGGCCTTGATCGAGGCGGCGACGGCGGCGGGCAAGGCAGTGCTGTGCGAAAAGCCGGTTGACCTCAGCCTGCCCCGCGCCCGCGCTTGCCAGACCGCCGCTGCGGCAACCGGCCAGCCGGTGATGGTCGGCTTTAATCGCCGGTTCGATCCGAATTTCGGCGCGATGAAAGCCGCCCTCGATGCCGGAGAGATCGGCAAGGCAGAGCTGTTGTCGATCACGTCCTTCGATCCTGCGCCGCCGCCGGTCGCCTATATCGAAGTGTCGGGGGGCCTGTTCCGCGATATGATGATCCATGATTTTGACATGGCGACGTTCTTCATGGGCGCGGCACCGGTTGCCGTGTCGGCCTTTGGATCGTCCCTCGTCGATCCTGCAATCGGGGCGGCGGGGGATGTCGATACGGCGGTTGCGACCCTGACCTATGCAGACGGGCGCCTGGCGGTGATCAAGAACTCTCGCCGCGCTGCCTTCGGGTATGATCAGCGTGTGGAATTGCTCGGGTCCGGCGGATTGTTGCAGGCCGGGAATATGCTGGAAAACAGCGTGGTGAAATCGACCGCTGCCGGTGTCACCGGCGCGAAGCCGATGCACTTTTTCCTGGAGCGGTATATGGCCGCCTACGAGGCCGAATGGGCCGCCTTCGTCGAGGCCGTTAAGGGCGGGACGCCGGTGCCGATAACGCTCGATGATGGTGTGCTGGCGCTGGCCATGGCCGATGCGGCGACACAGTCGGTCCAGGCGGGCCAGCCGGTTCTGCTCGCGGATATTCTGAGCGCCTGAGTATCTGACCGCGTGTTCGACCGAAGGGATGGGAAATGGTCGGAGTAGCAGGATTCGAACCTGCGACCTCTGCGTCCCGAACGCAGCGCTCTACCAAGCTGAGCTACACTCCGACTGCGAGACCTATAGAAATAGCGCCGCCTGGATGCAAGGGACGAAAAGTGACGCGGCGCAATTTCATACGCTTGAATCCCCGCGCGACCGCCGCTAGTGTTCTCCCGCGCAATGGGGCGTAGCTTAGCTGGTAAAGCAGCGGTTTTTGGTACCGAAGAGCGCAGGTTCGAATCCTGCCGCCCCAGCCATCTTTTTCTGTGAAATGCCAGAAGGGTTTCCTTTTTTTGCCAATCCCTTTCCTTTTTAGCGTTCGGCAGACATTCGTTATTGAAAGCGGGACATATTGTGACGGGCCACGCGAATGGATGTGCAACGCGTTCTAGCTTTGGAGTGGAACGTCGATCTCACACGGTCGAATGCCTCAGCAAATTCGATTGTACTGACGGCGACAGCTGCCCAAAATTCAAACTATGGCTCTCTGAACCGAGAAGCGGGCTGGGATGATTGCGACTGAAAGCAGCTAAATTCGAGGCCTCCGAAACCTCACAAGAAGGGTTTAAACGTCGGAAGACGGGTTCAGTGGATTGCATAACTTTGGAGTGGAGCAGATTGTAGCAATTGACCGCAACTCCTTGAGCCTCAGCGCATTGACAGGAAGCAACTAATGATCCCAGGCGGTATTGCCGATAAGCTCGGCAACGATTACGAAGATCTTTGGGTCGCCCGACAATTCCTATCCGTCTATACCGCCAACGCTCAAGCAATCACAGGCGAGCCGATATCGGATCAAGGCTTCGAGTTCTTTCTGGAAGTCGGTAAGCGAGTCGAATGGCACCAATGCAAGATGCGCGGCACAGGCGGGCAGTGGACGATCAACCGCCTTGAGAGTGCAGGTGTTCTTTCAGCCTTCGCCAAGAAATTGCCCGACGAGAACAACCATGGCGTTTTCGTAAGTGATGCCGATGCGCAGGCATTCAGGACGCTCGGCAACAAGGCTCGGCTCACCGATAGTATCGGTGATTTCCGTGATGCCCTTTCGAAGAACGATTCGACGGATTTTAAGACCCTCGTCGCGCTCTGGAACATCGATGAGTGGCGGGCCTGTGAATGGCTCAAACGATGCCGGACCGAGACGGTTTCTCCAGATTTCATCATGCGCGCTTTGAACGAGATGGCAGCGCTACTTTTCGTCGGACAAACGGATTTGGGAGATGCGCTCCAGCGCTATTCAAGGGATCGGCTGACGCGTAGGACGACGACGGAGGAAATGCGGAGCGCGCTCCCCGGCTACGGCCTGATGCCCCGAGCAAATGCCCTCGATCCAACGGTCCGCCAGAGCATCGATGCCGCCGCAGACTCCTTCTTGGAGCAGGACGCTTCGCGGCGACCCAACGTGGTGATCGACCGGTCCGAGATCGTCGAAGTGGCGCTGGACTGGTATGAAAACGGTTCCGAGCGACACCTCTTCTTTTCTGGCGGTGCCGGTACCGGTAAGAGTTTCGTGGTCGCGGAGCTCTCGAAAGGGCTCCGGAAACGAGGCGTGACCGTGCTACCGTTTCGGCTTGATCGGTACCTCTCCCTCTCCCGCCCCGTCGAACTTGGAGAAGAGCTCCTTGATCTCGAAAGCGATCCGACCAGCGTGCTGGCGAACCCAGGTTCCGCAAAACAGCCTGTGCTGATTGTCGATCAGCTGGACGCCGTGAGCGATGCTTCGGGACGGCGGCGGGCTGCTAAGGAATTGGTTTTCCGGTTGATCCAATCCAATGAACGCCTGCGCGGTGCGAAGGTCGTCCTCGTCTGTCGTGACTACGATTTAACCAATGATTCGCGCATCGAGCAGCTTGCGAAGAGCGACACGACAAAGACCATTACGGTGCCCTCGTTGGACTGGAAAGCCGATGTCGAGCCCGCGCTTGGGAAAGCTGATATCGAGGTGACTGGGCTGACGGAAAGACAGCGCAACCTCCTGTGTCTTCCCTCCTGTCTCGCCGCCTTCGTACGCCTTGTCGGCACATCGGGGCATACCCCGGCCTTTACCACATCCAATGATCTGATCGAGCAACTCGTTGATCTGGCGGAGAAGGAGGTCGGGGAAGATGAAAGCTGGTCGGTCTGGAGTGCTCTGGGCAAAGTAGCTGCGCGCATGAGCGCCGATCAAACCTTGAGCTCTCCATCCGCCGTCCTCGACGAATTCCGGAACGGGCGAAATCGTCTCCAATCGGCAGGACTTGTGACCGTCGACCACGGACAAATACAATTCCAACACGAAAGTTACTTCGATGTCATCTACGCCCGCGACTTCGTCGCCACGGGCAAACGCCTGGAAGACTGGCTAACCGATGACGAACAGCAGCTGTTTCGCAGAACCCAAGTTAGACAAATTCTTGCCTACATGCGGCTTTCGGCACCAGCCGATTATCGGCGAGACCTTCGCTCTATCCTCTCCAATCCCGATATTCGCTATCATATCAAGGATGCGGTCGCGAGCTGGCTCTCAGACCTGACGGGACCGACGGGATTCGAACTTGATGCAGTGCTGTCCCTCTCGGGAGCTGGCAAGCCTGATCGCCTCACACGCAAAGCGATCTTCGGAAAGGGCTGGCTCGGTATCCTCATTTCGTCGGGCATCCTCGATGAGTGGCTTCGACAGGATGAGCCTTGGAAGAATTGTGCTTTGACGCGGCTTCGGATCGGCATGGAGAACGATCCGCGTTCCTGTACCGATGTACTGCGACGCTTCCTGCTCGATCGTCCAGATGAAACGGTCAATGTGCTGAACAATTTAGGCTTTCTTCGGGTTGAGAGGGAGGCGGACCTTGTCGCGGACTTTCTGTGCGAGCTCATCGCGACGCTTCCCGCAAGGGCCTTCGAAACGGATCAGCGATTCGACAAAATCTGGGCCGGATGGAGCGGTAAACATGCCAGCGTCGGTGCCCGTATCATGGCAGCATGGTACAGGCGATGGATGGTCCTAAATCCGCTTGAGCAGCCCTTTCTGAAGGAAGGAAGCGAACGGCGACGCCCCGATTACCATGCGAAAGAGATGGTGGAGAAAGCGCCAGGAGCGTTTCTCACCGAGGTGGGCCCTCTCTTTCTCGAAGCGCTGGCCCGACCCCGTGACGGATGGAGTCATGCTGGAGAGCTCATGTGGGAAGTATCGATTCGCAGCGAAACATGGGGAGGCCTCGTCACCGACAGCTTGAAGGCCGTTGCGAACGATGCACCAGAAGTCGCGCGCAAATTCGCTTCCCTGATCGCACCGGATTGCGATCCGGTTCTGCTCCGCTATCGATTGGCGGCTATCGCGTCAGGCGGAGAAGCTTGTGCCGACTTCTTCGTCGAAGTCATCGATCATCCCAACTTGTTTGAAGCGGGCGGATACACCCTGCGCTGGAAGGGGGCTGCGGAGGCGGCACGGGCCGTACGACCGTTCCTGCGGGATTTGGACTGGCAGCGACTTGAGGATCGCGTCTTCACCTACAGACCCGAACATGAGCGTATCGCGAGAATCGTGCGCGAGAGTAAGGCTGAAGGACGTGCGCTACGCGAGATCGTGAGAGACGACCCTTGGCTGACTTATGAATTGAGGAGAAATGGATACGAACAGTGGGCGATCGCACAGCATATCGGCTTTAAAGTGTTTTCGAGCCGCTACCAAGCGCAACTCAACGTCCTGAAACGGAAGTTTGTGAATGAACCAGAGCCGAAGGAGGAAACGTCGAAGGGCGGAACCGTAGGTTCACCGATCAAGTCGGATGCGCTCGAAAAAATGAACGATGCCGCGTGGCTATCAGCCATGCGGTCCTACGATTCGGAAGACTCGCGTGAATATTTGGATGACTACGTTCGGGGTGGCGCTCGTGAACTCGCCCATGTACTGAGGGAGCGCACGAAGCAAGAGCCAGAACGATTTGCCGCTCTGCTTTACCAGATACCGTCCGATATCAATCCGGTCTACCCGGCAGAAATACTTGAGGGTCTGCGAGGTTCGGACTTACCAGACGAGGACCTGTTGTGCGCTCTTCAATACGTGGGAACATTTCCGAGCGATGATGGCGAACGAGCGTTCATCTATCTGGTGAGTTCACGCCCCGCACTCCTGCTCGACGACCGAGTCTTCCTGAGAGTCATCGACCTTGTCAAAAATGGTCCACCTCCAAGTTTTGGTCGCAGCGACGATGACGATCCGAACGAGCTACAGGGTGCCTACTCGGTCGAAACCATCTTCGATCGGCACAGTGGTGGCGGTTTTTATTCCTATGGCAGCGCAGGGTGTCGCCTCGCGGCCTTGAAGGCGGTCAATGCGGCACTGTGGGAAAAAAGTTTACGATACGAAGAACTCGCCGATCTGGTCGACGAGCGTGTCGATGAAGAGGCTGACTCGGACGTTCTGGCGCTGCTGGTTGAGCCGATTCTTGCCATATCGACTCAAGAACGCGAACGGGGCTTTATCCTGCTCGCCCGCCTAGCGCGTCGCGATCTCCGTATAGTCGCGACCCAGCCTGCAATACGCGGCTACAATTGGGCCCGATGCCAACGATCGGAGCACCTGGAGTTTCTCTATACTGCGATGTTTTCACACGGACATCCTGCCCTTGAAGCCTTGGCCTTACTCTGGATGTCAGGTGAGGTTCTTATCGGCGAGCGGCCGTTAAACGATTACGAGCCATACATGTCGGACTCCGCAATCGCCCGACGCGCTGCCGCTCTCGCTGCAAAGGATTTTCTCTACGACATCCATGGAGCCGAGTTGGCAATGACCTGGCTCGAAACATTTGCATCGGATGACGATCCCGACGTAAAGCGCCAAGCATACCGGTTAGACTGGCATGCGATACTGGAAGAGGGCGGGAAGCCGCTCCGTTTAGTCGAGCAGTTCATTGCTTCCGAAGCATTCTTACAGCGCTCGGAACGTTTGACGATGCGACTCGACGACCTTGCCGACCAGCACCCACGCTTGGCACTCGAAGCATCCAAGCGCCTTGTCGCCTTTGGCGAGGACGATGATGAGTTCATCAGAACGCAGATGGGTCATGGAGCACTGACCAACGTGGGCAAGATGATCATGGGAGCGTATGAGGGATTTGGCGACGACGCACCTGAACGTCAGGATGCACTCGACCTCTTTGACCGGTTTCTCGCAGCCGACATCTACGATGTCGATCAGGTCATCACCCGATATGAGAGACATTGACATCGCTCAGCGGATCGTCGGTAGCGGTGTTTTCCACCAGCGTTAGATCGAAGGTATTATGCTTTTGAGAAAAAATGGATGAGTGAATGAAGTCGCTAAATTTTTCGTTAGCATGAAAATCGACAACAACTGACCGATATTGTTCAGTGCCGACCGATTTTCGTCAGTATTGAACGATTTTATTCAATACATTAATTCTCTCGATGAGAATTATATTTGACAGATGTCGCAATTACTGACTCTGTCCCCATAGTCGAGCAACATAGACTAAGGAAGCGTTAGTGGAACAGCCTGGCACATTCCATGAGACGATAAAATATCAACTCAGAATGGCGGGCACGTCGCTCAGCGAGGTTGCCCGCGACCTCGGGGTGGCTCAGAGCACGGTAACGACCGTCAGCCAAGGCTACAGAAAATCTCACCGCATCCAATCGGCCATCGCATCGAAGCTGGGAACAACGCCCGAAGCACTTTGGCCCGACAGGTATTTGAAAACGGAATAGGGGGATCAATGAACCAGTAGAATAGTTCGAAAAGAGAAAAGGCCTCAAGAGCGCTAACTCTCAAGGCCTTTCAAGAAATCTCGTCGATTCTCTGCGACGTCCCTTCATCTCTTTTCAGACGTGAAAAGTCAACCTGCCGACGCAATCGCTCTGCGTTGGTGGGTTGGTCACGATCATCCAAATTTCAGATGAAGGGCGGGTCATCACCTCCCTCGTAGCGTGGTTCTCGGGATCGCGAACGGGGACGGCTGTCTCGAAACAACATGACGGTACAAGCACTCAAAACCTATGAGCCACCTGCGCCGAGCAAAGCAACCAGACGGATCGCACGTCGATCCAGAGCGAGCCTTCGCGGAGAGCTTGTTGCACAGCTCCCAGCGGACAATCGTCCAAGACGTATCGTCTTCGAAAGCAAACTTGAGCACCGCTTCTTGCTGCTTACGCTCGCGCGACGAGACGTTCACGACATCTGGGATCAGCCGCCTGCCATTGCCTATCGAGATGCGCGAGGGCGTCGTCGAACTCATACGTTCGATTTCCTCGTAACGTTTGAGTCAGGTCGAAGAATCGCCACAGCGATCAAGCCGGAAAAGCTGGTTCATAAACGGCGATTTCTCGAAGAGTTGCAGTCGATTCGATCAGCGGTCAGACCTGACTTCGCCGACGATGTCGTTCTCGTAACCGACCGACAGATCGACAAACGGAAAGCAGCGATCGCGGCCCGGTTCCACGAATTTCGTCGAGATCAAGATGGTGAGGCAGACGCGGAAGTCGCAAGAATTGCTGCGTCGCTAATCAAGGGCGCAACAGTAGCCGACATCATTGAGATGTCAGGGTTCGGTGGTAGGGCGTATCGGGCTGTCGTGCGCGCGATATACTCAGGCGGCCTTGGAATACTTGATCCTCTCGCACTGACATTCCAATCGTGGCTCTCGGTGGAGGTATCGGCATGACCGATCATATCCGGTTCTCTGAGCATGATCGCATCCTGATAGATGGCGATCCCCACCGCGTGATCCGGCAATCGCAAGATGGCATCGTGCTGGAGCCGTTGATGCGACCCGGCGCATCCACAAGCTATCGACACAATCAGATCGCTGACTTCCTTGAAGCACCAAATTTCCGAGTAGAACGCGGATACTTCAGTCCAGATCGGGCGCAAATGCAATTATATGCCAAGGTGGATCGGCTGTCCGATCTTCCGGGCGACATACGCTCTGATGTCTTATGGAAGCAGGCCTATTGCGATGCGTTTCTGGCGCTCGAACGGGGCGGACTTGTCAAACGAACGGAGACGAGTGTCTCTGAAAGAATTGAAGCTCTCGAGCGTGACGTTAATCTGATCGATGCAGGGTGCCAATCGATCGGACAGACATCGCGAGCTGGCACGAAACGTTTTGTCCGAAAAGCGCCTTGTCCTTGCAGCCTGCTCAGTTGGGTGCGGCGATACGAGAGCGCCGGTTTCTCGCCACTCGCTTTGGTGCCAAAGACGTTTCAGAAGGGGAACCGCTCAGACCGCTTCGACAGCGCAACCGAAGAGCTGTTGTCGATATGTGTCGATCGCTACGCTGATCCTAAGCGCCTGACACGGATCGCGGTAAGCAACGACACCATAGCGCGTTTTCGGGAAGAGAATTTGCGGCGTGTCGAACGCGGGGATGAGCCCCTTATCGTTCCGTCGAAAAGAACCATCATCCGGCGGATCAATGCGCTAGATCCTTTTAATGTATACCTCAAGAGGCATGGTGCCGATGCCGCGAACCGAAAGTTTGCACTCTTTGAGTTGGGTGTCGAAGCGCTCCACCCAATGGAGCGAGTTGAAATCGATGAATGGCAGGTCGATCTCTAAACGCTGCTGCTGAACAGCGGCGCGCTGGCTGGATTGGACAAAAAACAGCTCGATAGCTTGGAGAAAGGGCGGCGGTGGTTATACGCCGCAATCGACTGCGCCACACGCTGCATTCTGGCAATGCGCCTTGCCGAGGCCCCATCATCCGCTGACGCCGTCCAGACCCTCGAGCAGATCGTCAGCGACAAAAGCAAAATCTCTGCTGCCGCTCGTTGCGAAGGGCGATGGAGCCAGCACGGCGGTATCGGAGCAATTGTCACCGACCTAGGCGGCGCTTTTGTTTCGGAGGAGTTTCGTAGCGCAGTCCTCGATCTTGGGGGGACGATTGAACAACCTCCTGGAGGAATTCCAAGACTGAGGGGAACCATTGAACGGATGTTCAAAACCTATGGCACCCGATTGATGCCACTCCTTTCAGGAAGGACATTCTCCAATCCAGAAGAACGGGGTGACTATCCGACAGAGCAATTGGCCTGCCACACCGATGACAGCCTCATGGAGGTATTAGTGCGCTATGTGGTCGACGTCTATCACAACTCAGGTCATGCGGGGCTCAAGGGCGAGACACCCGCCAATTGCTGGAATCGGCTTGCCGATAAATATGGTGTTCGGAGCAGACCATGCGGAACAACCCGTCGCGCGATTTTCGGTCGGAGGATGACGCGGCGAATTTCTGGGAAAGGCGTTCTGGCCTTCGGGCTCAGTTATACCTGCGATGCTCTTCGGCAGCAGTATCTTCACGGACACGAGAAGACTGCATTAATCAGTGCCGATACGTCAAACTTGGGGTGGATCGTTATCTGGTTGAACGGAATGTGGCATCCCGCGAGAGCGCTGCAGTCGAACTTTGATGGCGTGTCACTGGCTGAGTGGAAACATGTTGCGCGCCAGATTCGTACGCAACATGCGGGCGACTCCGCTGTGCATGAGAAGACCATTGCAGCGGCGTTCAAGGGCATATCCCAAATCAACCGAGAAGCGATGGAACGCTTAAACCTGTCGCCGCCCACGATCACCGAAGCGCAATTCGAACGAGAGCATGATCGCTTGTTTCTCGGTCTTACAATTGTCCCGGATCGCGCAACGGTCATACCTGATGGCGATGCCGATCTCTTCGGGAACGTAATCGATCCCGATCGCCTGCCAGACGACCAACGCGCCCACACCGAAGGCAGATTTCAATCTCCGGACCAAGAGGAGCGCTTGCATCCTCCACGACCACCTCGGTGGCGCTTGGAGGATGATTGATATGGGCGAGGAAGTTGCAGCGGAAATTGGCGCAAAGATCGCCGCGCTCCGATCAATGTTTATCAGCAATGATCGTTTCGAGTCGTTGAGCGATCAGTTCGGTCGGCTCTTGCAGCGGCGGCGTGCGGAGATCGAGAACGATATGACCGTCGAGGCGCGTGGTATCGCGGTCATCGGGTCAAGTGGAAGCGGCAAAACGACCGCTATTGATCGAATGATATCAAGGCATCCAGCAATTTTCCGACCGCCGGAAGACTTGCGATACGCCGAGATTATCAGCTTCCAAGTGCCATCGCCCGCCACTCTAAAATACGTCGGTCAGACGGCGCTCAACGCGCTTGGATATCCGCTGCGCCGCGATAAACCAGCAGCTATCATCTGGGACATGGTCAGGCATCATCTAAAGCAGAGGCAAACTCTTTTCTTGCACGTAGATGAAGCACAAGACCTTGCCTTAAGCCAAAGCGACCGCGAAAGAGCAGCAGTCGTGAACACCCTCAAATCGCTGATGCAGAACAAGGAGTGGCCTGTTGGTCTGATCCTCTCTGGAATGCCGTCACTCGGGGATTTACTGAATTACGATCCTCAACTGTCGAGGCGCATTTTTCCTGTCAAGTTTGCTCCGATCTCCATGGCTCTTGACGGCGATGAGATCACCGGAATTTTGTTTGCCTATCTTGAAAAAGCAGCATTGGAAGCGGATGACGACATCAAATCTGAGAGCTTTGCTGACCGGCTCATCCATGCGGGCAAAGGCGAGTTTGGTCTCACCATCGAAGTTATCATCGGCGCTATCGAAGAAGCGCTTTTCGCGGGATGTGAGTCTGTAGGACTGAAGGAATTCGCTGCATTCTTTCGGCGGCGGATTGGTTGCGTCGATGGGATGATCCCTTTGTCATTGATGGGTACGACCGGTTGGACGTACAGCGGTTGTTCGGCAGCCTAGACGCTCAGGGGGCTGCATGACACCGGTTCTCCCCGTCACGCTCCCTATCCTAGCTGACGAAACCGTGACGTCGTTCACGTCACGCTTGGCTGCGGAAAACGGCTCGCCATGCGTTACCGATTTTTGCCGCGACATTGGCCTCGATTGGAATGGCATCATCAACGGTAAGTCTGATGCTCTTGCGGCCTTAGCTAGATTTTCGGGAATGGCGCTCGACACCCTCCAGGCCAATTCCATCCAACTTGTGAAACAAGGCAACTATCTCGTGCGCTCGCAAGAGGTGAACCGAGCCTTGCTATGTCGCACACGGGTTCGTGTCTGCCCAGAGTGCATTGAGGGCGATCTACGAGATCGGGGGCGCTACGGCTCGGCGCGCAGAGCCAGTTGGCAATTGAACACCATCCGAAACTGCGAGTATCACGGTATTCCACTCGTCGAGCTGCCAAGGGAAAAGTACAGCGCTGACAGTTACGATTTCTGCGTTCTCGTTGATCGGCATATCGACTTCGTGCGGAGTCAGGGCATACCAAATGCACCGAGAACCAACTCTCGTCTCGAACGGTACATAGTCGGGCGGTTGAACAATGTTCGCAAATATCGGTGGTTGGATCATCGACCGCTCTATGTCGTGGCGCGCACGTGCGAAATGCTCGGCGTCTTGTTGCTGTTCGGTAAGGCGGTAAAGGTCAGCGAGTGTTCGGAGCATCAGCTTTGGGAGGCCGGGGAAGTCGGGTTTGATGCCCTCACCAAAGGACCGAACGGGTTGATAGACTCCTTGCAGAATTTCCGGCGTGCAGACGAGGACGGAGGTTCAAGTTTCGGTGCCGATCTTGGCCCATTTTACAGATGGCTGACCGTGGTCAGTGGTCAACCTGCCTATGCGCCCGTCGCGGACATTGTGAGTAGATACGTCTTCGAGAATTATCCGGTTCAGAAGGGTGGAGAAATTTTGGGCCGAACCTGCAAGGAGCGCCTCTTGTATCCGCGCGATTTGGCAGGCCGTCACTTGCGCTTGAAACCTCACATCTTCGAACTTGCGCTTCGGGAGTTGGAGTTTGGCTCGACGAATGCCGAAACAGGGAAACTCGAGTTTCCTCGCTACATCGCGTCACACGATCTGCCGCGAATTAAATCCGAGGCCAAGAATCTTGTTCTGGAGTGCCGTGCGAGAGAAATCCTGCGAGTTACGGAAAGGATGTTCCATGGTCTTGTGAGAGAACGGCTCATAACCCCCCAAGGAAGGTTGTCCGAACAGCAATCTGCGGTATTCCGAGAGGGAGATTACAGGACTCCTGGCCGTTCTTCTAATGGCAAGCTCGGTGGTTGAGACTATCGAACCTGACCATTGTTCAATCAGGATGGCGGCCATGAAGGCTCGGTGTAAAGTTCCTCAGATCGTGAGCTTGATTCACCAAGGTGCCCTGAGAATCGTTAAACGCATGTCGGGCGAATTGGGCATTCCCGCCCTGGTCGTTGATTCTGAAGAAGTACGCTCAGTGCTTCAGCAACCTAAACGCCCGGCACGCTCGCAAACACAAAAACGATCAGTTTTGCAACCTGAGGACTCTCCCTAACCCCGAGGGCGGCACGGGGCGCATACCAGAACGTAATGGTGTTTCTCATGCTGGGGCATTTGGCGTCGATCCTCTAAAGGGAGTGTCCTCTAAATATCGCCGCTTTGGCCTCACCCCCCCCCAATCGGACAAGAGATTGCTCATGATGGTGCGGCTTAATCGTCGGGTTCGTCGCCGTTTCGCTTTCCGTTGCCGAAAGACGCGCGGAATAGGGCCGCGAGGCCGGAAGTCTCGCCAAGCGCCTTAGCGAAGCGCTTTACGGCGATCAACAAGACGTGCATGAGAAACCAACACTGAGCGTAGAGCTTAGAGTGCTCCGGCGCGATGTCTTCATTGTATTCTTCGACTAAATCGCCTTCGAGCTTTTTCCGTACATCGCCTCGCGTCACTAGGCGGAGCAAGCCGAGGCCCATTGAAGGGGTGTTGCTGAGAGCTGCTTCGCTGTCGTCTAACAGCGAGGTTGCGGAGCCGAGTCTCAAGATGCCCATTAGAGCATCACGCATCTTTATCACCATGCTATCAACCTCGTCACTGCTGCGGTGGCCGCAATAGATCGCGACGACAGCGACCGAAAAAGCAGTGAAAGACGAGATCGTTCCAACGATAGCAGGAAGTTCAAAAGCGTCAAAGACGCCCGCCAGCACGAACAGGACACCGAATAAGCCCGACATTGCGAGAGCTAGAACGAGCATTTTCTGTTGCGGATTCATGCCAACTTCCCTCCACCTGCGGGGATCGCCTGCGGCGCGAAACTCTGCATCGTAGCGAGGGCGGTGCTATATGCTTTTTCACCTACTCCGGTCACTGTGAAGAGCTGTTTTGGGCGACCCGCGCGAGCAGGCGTTGGTTCCGCCATTCGTCCAACGATAAGCCCGTCTTTTTCCAACCGCTCGAGAACATCATAGAGCGTGGCGTAGGACATCATTCGGCCCGTTACCTTGGCGATCTCCTTTCGAAGATTGACGCCGTATCCGGTGCCACGAAGGCGGCGCACGGCTCCCAGCACTTCCATGTCCCGGCTGATGAGGTTCGACTTCATCTCACGATCCGATATTATTTCACTTTCCGGAAAAATAAGATGCGGCTGGCTGAACGTCAAGTAGGTGCATAGCGGATTGGTATTTTCGTGAGCCGGTTGTAAGTCGTCGTCACAGTAATTATATTAAAAAGCAACCAGAGCCGCGACCGAAAGTCGGGGTGCAGCGGAGGAATCCGCGACAATTCTTGAAAGGGCATTGAACATGACCTCTACACCTGCGTATTCAAATTTTCTTCACTGCGTCCATGACGAACCCGAAGAGAAGGGGACGATTGGCCGGGGCTGTCACTACTCGGTTTTTCGTGTGCCGGAGTGGCGCGACGTGGTCGGGCGGCGCGTGGACCACGCGCTTGTGCATGACTTCGGCGTAATATGGGATGAAGACCACGACACCCGCGTTATCGAGGCGATTGAGCGTATTTATCTCGCGGGCTTGCTCTTCCCGGTTCAATATATCGGCGAGCGAAAGGGCGGTCTGACCGTAATATTGGCCGCCAAGTTCTGGTGGACGGGAACCGATAGCGACCTCGATACCTACAAGGCTAAGGTCGGGAGAATCTGCGCCGATCAAATTTCTATGGATTCTTGGGCATGTGAGTTCGGAATGTTCGACAAATCGCTCGGCTCTCCGCACCAGACCGACTTTGCGGGCTTGATTAACGATAAGAGCGAGAAGGTCGATACGTATATTCGGAATATCGACAATCTGTGGCGTATCGGTAGCTGGCCGTGGAAGCCACCTACCGAGGACGATTACCCGGAATCGCTGGCGGTGTGACAACACGAAAGTTGGATCGCAGACGTCTCCCTAGGTTAGTTTGTGGCGCGGGCGGCGGCGTCTGCGTTTCTTCGCGGGGGCCGGTCTGCCCTTGCGCTTCGTATAAGCGGCTGCTCGTGCCTTCATTTGCTTGGCATGGGGCTTGTAAATTTCCACCAGCGCGTGCTCGCATAGCTCGAAGACATTCAGCAATTCGTCGCGGCTGACATCTTCTGTTGTGACATGGCTGTTGGCATTGCCGACCCATTTCAGACCCATCAGCAATTCAGCTTGTTCCGGTTTTTTGGCCTCGTACTCCTTGATCCGGCCATGTGTGTTCAGTCGAACCCTTCTGTTCTTTTTGCTGAGCGTCGTTCGCTTCACCTTCTGCTGCGTAAGCACAGCCTCGACGACGTTTCTGATCTTGTTTGCCGCCGCAGTAGTGTCCGACCAGAACAGATGAAATGCGCGATCCAGTTCATAGATCACGGTATCGGGAGTTCCGTTTGGGGCTTTGAAGATTAGCGGAGCTATCGTGAAATTCGAGGGGTGCAGCATAAGCTCGTAATCTAATTCCGTCGCCGTTAGTTGAACATATTGCTGGCTTGTAGTTCCCGAAACGACCGAGCCTTTCGCGCAGTCGGGATTTTGACATTCTAAAATGACAGCAAAATCTTCCGAAATCCAATCTGGGTCCCATGCTTCGTGATCCCGAGCGTCTCTTGACCACGGAGGCTCATGTACGAGGCGCTGACCCTCGACTTCGCGCATCGTGCCGGTTTGGCACTCTGAGCAAATCCAGCCGGGCAAGGAAGAGAAGGATTTCTTGAAGTGATCTCTGTTGATCGTCATGCGCCAGCTTTCAGACGGTTGGGTATTCTCCGAGATATCGTTATCCATCGCGCCCATTTCAGTCATCTTCTGAGTTTGACACGATGGTGCGACAAGCGCTGATTATTCTGCTAAATTCGCCCAAATACATTACGATCAGTGTCGTTCTGACAGCGGGAAAGCCAGCGATGCATGACGTGACGACAGCTCAGACCAACCGGCCCGCAATCACCGATGCGGAGCGCGAGCGACGTCAGCGGATAACTGAACAAAGCGAGCATTCACTGAGGCTTGAGGAAATGGAGCTGAGCGACTTCGCGCGCGGCCTGGCAGCAAAATGGGTCGCTGGGGAGATAACAAGTGAAGAGTGTGAAGCGCTGATTCTGGAACACTACGGGCTGGGTTGACGCCTGAGCCGAACAAACTGTAGTCGCTTGCAGGCATTGAGTGTGCCGCTCGCAATCATGACGACGTGCATGCAATTTCCGGGGCCTCACTCAGATTAAATGCGACTGATGCAATGACAGGATTGACCCTCGTCACCACCGTGAACTTCCGCATCGGATGATAGCCGAGTCTGGCCATACCTTGCCATTCGGGTGTGCGCTGCACATAGCGGCAGTAAGCACGAACGCGAAAAACCTCTTGAGAAATGGGAGGTGCGCAGCACCGACACGCGCCCGCCCGCCCCACGCGGGCGCGTTCCGCACCCGCCGGGCGAGCGCTTATCTCTGATTGGATAGACTGCAAGTGGGCCATGAGCCGTCGTCCCGTGTCGTCATTCGCCGCGTCCTTTCACAGGAGTGGCACCGATGCCCTCTATTCCACGGGCCTGCAATTCAGTGACGAAACTGTCGGAGGCGAAGTACGTATTTCCGAATGGGTGATGCTTCCAAAGGTGCAGCCCTTCAATCGCGTCCGGTTTGAAGCCGAACTTGCCGTCACCGGGGTCCGTCTGCGCTTCGTCGAAGGCGTCGGTCAGCACGTTTCGGACGTGCAGCAATCGATAGGACTTCGGCCAAGACTCGCTCGTCTTAATGTTTACCAGATCGACATCGAGAAATTCCTGGACGCCTGGCTCCAATTCTTCAATTAAATCTTGAACCCGGGGGCTCAGGACAAAGTGCTCAAAGAACGCGACGCAGTCCTTCAGCTTGCCGCGCTTCTTCCACAAGATGGTCTTCGGCATCCGGTCCCGGTCCTTGATCGGTGCGGCTTCCTTCAGCTCGCGGAGATAGATGTCGCTGGCGCCTACTATACCCTCGTCAGACACTTCCCACGCCTCCAACTTTGCCTGCCACTCATCGTACTTCGGCGTGGGCAGATGCTTGGTTTGCTCTTCGCCCCAAGGGGTGTCACCACCCGGTCTGATGATCCAAGGCATCTCAAGGCTCCGCTTGTTCAGGTGAAGTCTTTAGGGCTTTTCGCTGCGGCGCAACAGGCTGATTAGGGCACTTCTCGACCTGAGCGGCAGACGCGAAAATTCGGCATGTGACCATCCAATAACTGCCTCTCAATAAGCTTGTGCTTATACGTACGTCACGAAGATCATCGCCTCGTTGTTGCCTGGCAGTCGCATCCCCAAAGCCCGATTTCCAAGCAAGCTTATGTGGCAAAAAATGTAGGACGAACGTACATACGAACCGAAAATCGTAGGTTCATCAGTGAAATTGCTATACAAAAAAGTAAACCTATCTGGCATTTTACATTTTCCACTGTGACAGCAACGGCCCGTGGGTCCGACTCGTCCGGGATTTCCCTTGTGGGAGGTGTCTGATCGACCGTTGTCGAACTGCGGGCGAGGTTCGGAAAATCGCTGCCCAACGGGCTGCCGATTACTGCAACGGCGCGCAGCTTACGCGTCGGTTACATCCCTTCGAAGACAATTCGATTGCAGAGAAAACCTCGCTGCGGCATCTTTGCCGCATGGGTGTATTCGATTGCCGCACGCATGAAACCTGAGGATTGCAGTGCTGCGCTTGGTCGGGGAGGCATCGTTGTGACACGGAAAACCGGCGTGATCGTCCTCGTCGCAGGTTTCATCGCCAGCGCCATGACGGGGTGCACCGAACGGCCCCCGGAAAGCCCTGAATATCGGACGGCACTGCCCATCGAAGCGATCAATCCGCAGAATCAGGAGATCGTTCCGGTCGATCGGGTCGGCTATGAAGATAGCGACCAGACTCTCAATATCCTCGCGCTGTCCTCCGGCGGCGCATGGGGCGCGTTCGGCGCGGGCGTTCTGACCGGTTGGAGCGAGTCCGGCACGCGGCCCGAATTCGATATCGTCACGGGTGTATCGACCGGCGCGCTCATGTCCGTTTTCGCTTTCCTCGGGCCGGAGTATGACGCGCAACTTCGCGAACTCTATACCGAGGTGCAGAACGCCGACATCTATACTGACCGGGGAGCGCTCGGATACCTGTCCGACAGCCTCTATGACAATACACCGCTCATGCGGGCGATAGAGCAGGCCATCGCGCCGGAGATTATCGCCCGAGTTGCGCGCGAACATGCCAAGGGACGCAGGCTTTATATCGGGACGACCAATCTGGATTCCGGCGACCTGATTGTCTGGGATATGGGTGCCATAGCCAGCGGCAATCGCGCCGATCCAGCGCTGCATTTCAGGAAAGTCCTGCGCGCCTCGGCCACCGTGCCGGTCTATTTTCGGCCCGTCTACATAAAGCCGCGAAAAGGCATGGAGTTGCGCCAGGCCCATGTCGATGGCGGGCTGAAGGCCCCGGTTCTGTTGAGCGATTTCCTGTTCCGGGCTTCGGCGAAAGATCGCAATCTTTATGTGATCGTCAACGATATTCTGTCCGAGCGAAATGCGTATGCCGCCGTCGCACCGGACCTGGCCGACATCGCTCAAAAATCAATCAGCACGATGTTGCGTCAGCTTTTGATTCAAACGGTCTACCGGGGATACGCGCGTGCCGTGAACTCCGATACCGAGTTTCACCTGGCGTCCGTCCCCGAGGCCTATACCGGTGAAGGGGCATCGCTGGATTTCGACCCGGCGTTGATGCGAGAACTGTTCGAGGCAGGAAAGGCGTTGGCCGCCTCGCCCAGCCCGTGGCGGTCAGAGCCGCCGAATATTCAGTCGTTCGACGTCATGAAACACGAAGGATAAAGCCGCGTTGCACAGGTCGCCGGCCCGTAAAACCCGGCGTTCATGACATGCCGAGCACAATCGAACGCGTCTTACGTGCCGGTCGCGCCCTGTCGCGGTGGCTATGCGTCAAGACTTGAACCGCTTGGCATAGTAATCGACCATTTCTGAAACCATCCGGTCCCCCATGGTTTCGGCGGCATCGGCCATGGAGTCTGCCGCCGGGACGGCCATGACACTTTCGACCCCGGCATCGCGGGTCATCTGGCGATAATATCCGAGGTCTTTGGCGGCATTCTGGATCGAAAAGGCCAGCTTTGACGCATCGCCTTCGACACCATAGGCGGCGACGAAATCCATCATCATCGAGTGGAGTGGTCCGGCGGCGATGACATCGTAGGCCTGTTTGCGCTCGACGCCCGCATGGTCCGCAACCGCCATCACTTCGGCCATCGCATTTGCGACGGTCATGCCGAAAAAGTTGTTGAGCAGCTTGATGGTATGTCCAGCGCCGGATGCGCCGAGATGGAAGACGTTCTCGCCCAGATCCTTCAATACCGGCTCGACACGGTCAAAGGCGGCCTTGTCGCCAGCGCACATGATATTGAGCAACCCGTCGAAGGCATGTTGCGGGGTGCGGCCAAGGGGGGCATCGAGATACGCGCCGCCAGCCTCCGCCACTTCCTGGGCCAGCTTTCTGGTCGATGCGGGCAGCGATGTGCCAAAGTCGATGACCACGGCACCGGGCCGCAATCCGGCAATGACGCCATCATCGCCGCGCATCCTTGCCTCGACACTGGCCGAGGTGTCCACGCATAGCATCACGAGGTCACTCGCCTCGGCCAACGCCTTTGGGGTAGCGGCCTCGGATGCCCCGCGTGCTACAGCTGCCTCGACATTCGTGCGGCTGCGATTGGCCAGAACGGTCAGATCATAGCCTTTGTCCAGCAACCGGGAAACCATGGCGTTTCCCATGAGCCCCAGGCCGATAAATCCAACAGTCGCCATCGTGTATTCCCTTCGCGTTGCGGTTCGGGGCAACCCTATGGCTTTCGAGATTTTGGAGGCAAGGAAATCCGGGTTCGCACGCGGCGATCACTTCGCGCAGTCCAGCGCGGCAACCGGGATGAGGCCCGCTGGTCGGTGAGGTGCAGCGCCTTCGCGGCCCGGCATCTGTAGTCAGTGCGAGATCATCCAGGGCCGAGCGCTTGGGAAGCTCTTTGATCCGTCGGGGCGGTGAAGGGTCTTGCGGCTTTTCTTCTTGCTGCCACTGCAACAGGAGCATCCCGGTCCGTGGGTGCTCGCCTTTTTCGGGCTGTCAGCAGAGCGTTCGTTGATACCGTGCGCCTTGATCGTTGAGCGGTCGGTCGAGCTGCGCACGGGGGCGGTCAGCATCACGCGGCGGCTCTCGGTGCCGCAGGCGGGGCAGGCGCACGGGTCGCGAAAGGCGGCCATCGGCTGGATCGCTTCAAAGACGCCGTGGTCGTCGCATTGGTATTCGTAGACAGGCATGGGAACCTCGGAGTTTCGAGAGGGAAAACGGCCCCGGGCTTCCCCGGGGCGCATAGTGGTCAGAGGTCTGGCGCAAGCGGAATGTCCACCGACCCGTCGAGATATTTCGTCGGCCCGTCGGCATTGGGCATCATATCCCACTCAAAGATGTCGGTCGGCAGCCAAAGCGTCGCGCAGGCGTTCGGAATATCGACGACGCCCGAGATATGTCCCTGAACCGGCGCGGTGCCGAGGATCGCGTAGGCTTGCGCGCCCGTGTAACCGAACTTCTTCAGGTACTCGATGGCATTGAGACACGCCTGACGATAGGCGACATGCACGTCGAGGTAATGCTGCTTTCCGCTTTCATCGACGGAAATACCCTCAAAGATCAGGAAATCATCGTATTTCGGTTTGATCGGCGAAGGCTTGAAGATCGGGTTCTTCACGCCGTATTTGCTCATCCCGTCCTTCACAAGCTCGACCTTCAGGTGAAGCCAGCCGGCCATCTCGATGGCCCCGCAGAAGGTGATCTCGCCGTCGCCCTGACTAAAGTGAAGATCGCCCATCGAAAGACCCGCGCCGTCGACATAGACCGGGAAGTAGATTTTGCAGCCGCGGCTCAAATCCTTGATGTCACAGTTCCCGCCATGCTCGCGGGGCGGCACGGTGCGCGCGGCCTCGGTCGCGGCCTTGTCGCGAGCCTCGCCGGTCATCTTGCCCATGTGGGCGCTTTGGGTGTTGGGGAGGGCGGCGAGGGGCGGGACGCGCTCGGGGTCGGTGGCGACCAAGGCGCTTTCACGCTCGTTCCACATATCCAGCATCTTACGGTCAGGCAGACACCCGATCAGACCGGGGTGGATCAGACCAGCGTATTTCACACCCGGCACATGGCGCGACGACGTGAACATGCCGTGGAAATCCCAGATCGACTTTTGCGCCTCGGGGAAATGCTCGGTCAGGAAGCCGCCGCCATTTTGTTTTGAGAAAAAGCCGTTGAAGCCCCACTGCATCTCTTCTTTCGCGCCGATGTCGAGGATCTCGACGACCAGCAGATCACCGGGCTGCGCGCCCTTTACGCCAATGGGACCGGAAAGATAGTGAACCTGCTCAAGCTCGACATCGCGCACATCTGCCGCGTCGTCGTCGTTTTTGATCTGACCGCCGGTCCAGTCATAGGTCTCGATCAGAAAATCGTCGCCCGGCTCCACCCAATCCGCCATGGGAATGTCGCAGTGCCAGCGGTTGTGCACCTTTTCATTCGTGTGGGGGCTTTCGCTCAGGTCTACGGAAATAAGGGTATCAGCCATGGTTTTTCCTCCAACGGTTTGGTCTTGGGGTCGTAATCAGACAGACAGGAATCGCGAGACGCGCTCCTCGTCGATGCCCTCTCGCGGGGCCTCGTGAACGAAGGTGCCGTTTTCCATCACTAGCACCCGGTCGGCGACATCGAGGGCAAAGCTCAGGACTTGTTCCGACACCACGATGGACAGGCCCCGCTCGTCGCGGATGCGGCGCAGGACGCGGGCCATCTCGCGAATGATGCTCGGCTGGATGCCCTCGGTCGGCTCGTCCAGCAGCAGAACCTTGGGTTTCGAGGCCAGCGCGCGGGCGACGGCGAGTTGCTGTTGCTGGCCACCCGAGAGGTTACCGCCCCGGCGACCGGCCATCTCGACCAGCACGGGGAACAACTCGTAAATGTCCTCGGGCACCGTCTTCTCGCCGGTCGAGGAAAGGCCGGTTTCGACGTTTTCCTTCACGGTCATGGTCGAGAAGATCGCGCGCCCTTGCGGCACGTAGCCAAAGCCGCTGGCAACGCGCTTGTGGGATTTCAGTTTGGAGACTTCCGCGCCGTCGATGGTGATGGAACCCGAGCCGCTGGGCACCACGCCCATCAGCGATTTCATCAGCGTGGTCTTGCCCATGCCGTTGCGGCCCATGATGGCAACGATCTCGCCCGGTTGCACGGCGAAGTCGATGCCGTGCAGAACTTCGGACTGGCCGTAGGAAACATGCAGATCGGAGACGTTGAGCATTCTATTTTCCTCAATGGCCGAGATAGACTTCGATGACTTTTGGATCGGCCTGAACCGCGTCCATGGACCCCTCCGCCAGGATTTTTCCCTGGTGCAGGACCGTGACCTTGTGGGCGATGTCCTCGACGAACTTCATGTCGTGCTCGACCACGAGGACCGAGCGGCCCTTGGTGATCGTGTTCAGCAACTCGGCGGTTTTCTTGCGCTCGGCGACCGACATGCCCGCCACCGGTTCGTCCAGCATCAGCAGCTCAGGGTCTTGGATCAGCAACATCCCGATTTCGAGCCATTGCTTTTGTCCATGGCTGAGCAGGGCGGCCTTTTGGTCGAGCAGGTCGGAGAGAAAAATCATCTCCGCGATTTCCTCGATTCTCGCGATCACTTCGCCCGTGCGTTTGAAGGCGAGGGCACCAAAAACCGTGTAGCTGCCCGGGGTGCTGAGTTCGAGATTCTCAAAGACGGTCAGATCGTCGTAGATCGACGGGGTCTGGAACTTGCGCCCGACTCCGGCATGGACGATCTGATCCTCGCGCATTTTCAGCAGTTCGCGGTTCTTGAACTGAACCGATCCGCCGGTTGCCTTCGTCCGTCCGCAAATCAGGTCGAGGACCGTGGTTTTGCCCGCGCCGTTGGGGCCGATGATCACGCGGATTTCGTTTTTGTCCACGTAGAAGCTGAGGTCGTCGACCGCCCGGAACCCGTCGAAGGAAACCGTCAGTCCTTCGACCGCGAGCAGATAGTCGGTGGATGCGACCATGTCGGGTCTCCTATTCTGCCGCCTGAGCGGTCGGGGCCGGGGCTTTCGGCGAGGTCTTGCGCGCGGCACGGCGCATCATCATCCGATCGACGGGTGCGAGCAGGCGGTCGATATGGCGCTTCAGGTAATCGTCGTAGAGACCGGCCAGGCCGAGCGGGAAGGCCATGACGACGGCGATGAACAGCGCACCCATGGCGAGCAGCCAAAGCTCCGGGAAGCTCTCGGAAAATGTCGTCTGCGCCCAATTGACCAGCAGGGCCCCATAGACCGCACCGAGCAGCGAGAGACGACCGCCCACGGCGCAGAAGATCACCATGTAGATCGATGGCACGATGCCCACGAGGGTCGGCGAAATGAACCCGACTTGCAGGGTGAACATCGCGCCGCCGATGGCCGCGAAGGCAGCGCCCGCGCAGAAGACGAAAATCTTGAAGTTCGCGACGTTATAGCCCGAGAACCGGACCCGGTCCTCACGGTCGCGAATGGCGATCATCAGGCGGCCCGCCTTTGATTTGAGGATCATATGGGCGACGAACAGCACAGCGAACAGCAGGACGCCGTTGACGAAATAGAGCGCCGTCTTTGCGCTGTCCGGGCGAATGTCCCATCCCATCAGCGTGCGCAGGTCGGTGATGCCGTTGACGCCGCCGGTAAAGCCTTGCTGGCCGATAATCAGGATGGTCGCGATGGCCGCAATCGCCTGGGTGATGATGGCGAAGTAGACCCCGCCAACCCGCCGGGTGAACATCGCAAACCCGATGATGAAGGCGAGAATGACCGGAACGACGACGATTGCCACCACTGTAAAAGTCAGCGAGTTGAACGGCACCCACCACCAGGGCAGCTCGGTCAACTGGTTCCAGTCCATGAAGTCCGGGATGCCGGGCGTTGACTGGATCGACGTATTCTCGGGCGTCGATGCCTCCAGTTTCAGAAACATCGCCATGCAATAGCCGCCGAGGCCGAAGAACACGCCTTGTCCCAGCGACAGGATACCGCCGACGCCCCAACACAGCACCAGCCCGATGGCGACGAAGGCATAGCTCAGGTACTTGCCGAAGAGGTTGAGCCGGAATGCGTCCAGCACGGAGGGCAGCACGATGAAAATAACCGCCGCGAGAACGAGATAGCCGAGCAGTTCGGAGGCCGTGAACAGGCGGCTCTGGCGCGGGTCGGGTGTCGAGACATCGGACATCGGATCAGACCTCACTTACGGAGTTTCAGGGAAAAGAGGCCCTGGGGCCGCAGCATCAGGATGCCGACCACGGTGAGCAGCGTGAGAACCTTCGCCATCGACCCGGAGATGAAGAATTCGAGGATCGACTGGGTCTGGGAGATCGTGAAGGCCGAGGCGATGGTGCCGAGCAGGCTGGCCGCGCCGCCGAAGACGACAACGAGGAACGTATCCACGATGTAAAGCTGTCCGGCGGTCGGCCCGGTCGACCCGATCATGGTGAAGGCCGATCCGGCGACACCCGCAATCCCGCAACCGATGCCAAAGGTCAGTCGGTCGGTGCGTCCGGTATCAATGCCGACGGCCCCTGCCATCGTGCGATTCTGCACGACCGCGCGCACCTGCCTGCCCCAGAGCGAGCGGTACATCATGACGCCGACGCTCGTTGCGATGATGATGGTCACGGCCATCACGAAGAGACCGTTGATCGGGATCTCGACCAGATCGGTGACCGCAATCGATCCCATCATCCAGTCCGGGATACTCACCCCGACTTCGCGTGCGCCAAAGGTCGAGCGGTAAATCTGTTGCAGGATCAGGCTCAGACCCCAAGTCGCTAGCAAGGTATCCAGCGGGCGCTTGTAGAGATGGCGTATCATCGCCCATTCTACAAACATGCCCAAAAGGCCCGAGGCGATGAAGGCGAGGATCATCGCGATGAAGAAATAGATGCCGAAGAGAGCGGGCATGTATTCGGCGAACAGGATCGAGACCAGATAGGTGACGTAGGCACCCAGGATCATGAACTCGCCATGGGCCATGTTGATGACGCCCATCTGGCCGAAGATAATCGCCAGCCCCAGCGCCATGAGGACATAAACAGAAAAGAGACTCAGCCCGGCAAAGCCTTGCATGGCGAAAATCGCGGTGAGTTCACTGCTGGTATATCCGTCAAACATCGCTGACTCCGGTTTCGGCGAAAATTCAATCTCTGCCCCGGATTTCGATCCGGGGCAGAGGGTAGCCACAGGCCGACGCGGTTATTGGTAGCCTTCCGGGAACGGGTCCGGCTCGACCAGATCGGCGGTCTCGAAGACCACGTCGTACTGGCCATCGGCCTGGGCGCGGCCCACGCGGGTTTTGGACCAGAGGTGGTGGTTTTCGTGAACCTTGACGTAGCCCTCGGGGGCCGTGTCCAGTTCGATGCCAGGGCTGGCCTCGCGGACCTTATCGACGTCGAACGAGCCGGCCTTTTCCACGGCGGCCTTGTAGAGCCACGGGCCGAGATAAGCGGCCTGGGTCACGTCGCCGATCACCATATCGTCGCCCCACATCTCCTTGAATGCCTTGACGAATTCGATGTTGTTCTCGTTGTCGAGGCTCTGGAAATATTTCATGCAGGCATACGCGCCCTCGATATTCTCGCCGCCGATGCCGCGAATCTCGTCCTCGGTGACGGAGATGGTCAGCAGCAGCGGCTTTTCCTCGGTCATGTCGATACCGGCAGCCTTGAGCTGCTTGTAGAACGCCACGTTCGAACCGCCGACGACGATCGCGTAGATCACGTCGGGTTTGCGTAGGCGGATCTTGTTGATGACCGAGTTGAACTGCGTGTGACCGAGGGGATAGTACTCCTCGCCCAGAACGCGCTTGCCGAGGAAGTTCTCGATGTGCTTGCGCGCAATCTTGTTCGAGGTGCGCGGCCAGATGTAGTCGGACCCGAGCAGGTAGAACGTCTCCGCACCCTTCTCGCGGGCGACCCAGTCGAGGCCCGCGATAATCTGCTGCGTGGCCTCTTGCCCCGTGTAGATCACGTTGGGGGATTGCTCCAGACCCTCGTAGAAGGTGGGGTAGTAGAGGAACCCGTTATGCTGTTCGAAGACCGGCAGCACCGCCTTACGGCTGGCGGACGTCCAGCACCCCATCACGGACGCAACCTTGTCCTGCACCAGCAACTTGCGGGATTTTTCCGCGAAGGTCGGCCAGTCCGACGCGCCGTCTTCCTGAATGTACTCGATCTTGCGACCCAGAATACCGCCCTGGGCGTTGATTTGCTCGATGGCGAGTTTTTCGGCCTGTACCGAGCCTGTTTCTGAGATCGACATCGTGCCGGTGATCGAGTGCAGGATGCCAATCGTCACCGCATCATCGGTCACGGCAAGGCCGGTGGTATTGACCTCGGCGGTGGGAAAGTCCGCCGCACGCAAGGTCTTGGGCGTGAACAGCGAGGCCGTCATGGCGGCGGCGGTGGCTCCCATCAACACCCCGCGCCGCGAAGGGCCGGTCGTCGACGTCTCTGACTCAGGTCGCTTGGTCATCGTGCTCTCCATCTAAAGCAATACGCCGCGCCGGTGCGGCCCTACCGATGGAAATACCCTGAGGACTTTGCTGCACTGCACATATGGGTATTTATGCGTAGTGCCCTGGGTAAATGTGCCCTGTATGATTGGCTTAGTTGAAGACGTGCGCGCTGCCGTTACCGAACCCAAAAACCCGTGAGGTCGATGACCGACGCATCCGACCATCCTGCGAAGCCGGCGCGGATCAGCGGCGCACGACGCACCTATAACCAATGGGCGGCGAACGAGACGCTCGAGGATTTTGCGCTGCGCTTTACCGCAAGACGGGCGCGGCGGTGGTCCTATGCCCGCGTCGCGAATACGGCGCTCGGGTCGATTTCATTTCTGGCGCTGGAGGCCATCGGCGCGGCGATCACGCTCAGTTATGGCTTCGACAATGCTTTTGCCGCGATCCTGATCGTCGGGGCGATCTTGTTTCTGACCGGATTACCGATCAGCTATCACGCGGCAAAGGCGGGGGTCGATATCGACCTGCTGACCCGGGGTGCCGGGTTCGGATATATCGGATCGACTTTTACGTCGTTGATCTATGCGACCTTTACCTTTCTTTTCTTCGCGCTGGAGGCGGTGATTCTCAGTCTGGCGCTGGAGCTTTTCTTCGGCATCCCGCTCTGGATCGGATACCTGCTCAACGCCTTGATCGTGATTCCGCTGGTGACCCATGGCTTCAGCCGTATCGGGACATTCCAGACGCTCACGCAGCCGCTCTGGCTCGTTTTGCAGATCTTGCCCTTCGTGGCGCTTGCGATCATCGGGGCCGAGTTTGCGTCGTGGCAGGAATTTACCGGGCGGCTGGAAAGCGCGGGCGGCGGCTTTGACATCGTGCTGTGCGCGGCGGGGGCCGGGGTCGCGCTCGCCCTGATGGCGCAGATCGGCGAGCAGGTCGACTTTCTTCGGTTTTTGCCGGAACCCAAGACGCGCGGCGAGCGCCGGAAATGGTGGGCCGTGGTCATCGCCGCCGGGCCGGGCTGGGCCGTGATCGGCACGCTGAAGATGCTGGCGGGGTCGTACCTTGCCGTTTTGCTGGTCACACAAGGGGCGACGCCATCCGAGGCCATCGACCCGACGCGCATGTATCTTGCGGCATACGAGCGGTTTCTCAGCTATGAGATGGCGGTGGCCTGCACTGCTTTGCTGGTGCTGCTGGCGCAGGTCAAGATCAACGTGACGAACGCCTATGCCGGGTCCATCGCGTGGTCGAATTTCTTTTCGCGCCTGACCCACAGCCACCCCGGACGGGTCGTGTGGCTGATGTTCAATGTCGCGATTGCGGTTCTGCTGATGCAGCTTGGCGTCTTCGGTGCGCTGGAGGAGACCCTCGGTCTTTATGCTCATATCGCCGTTGCGTGGATCGGAACCCTGACCGCCGACTTGGTGATCAACCGGGCGCTGGGCCTGCGCCCCCGGCATATCGAGTTTCGGCGCGGGCATCTGTTCGACATCAATCCGGTGGGCGTCGCGGGAACCCTGTCGGCCACCGCCATATCGGTCGCCGCGTATCTGGGAATGTTTGGCGAGACGACGGCGGCGTTTTCGGGCTTCATCGCCCTCGCGGTCGCGCTGGTCGTCACACCGCTGGTCGCCTGGGGCACGGGGGGGCGGTTTTATCTTTCGGGCGAAGGCGCGCCAAGCCGCGATTCAAGCGCCAAGACCTGTGCCATCTGCGAATACACATTCGACGGCGAAGACATGATCGTCTGTCCGTTTCACCGCGCGCCGATTTGCTCCCTCTGTTGCGGGCTGGAAACCGGGTGCGGCGATTTATGTCGGCCCGACGCGAGCATCGGCCCGCAGATAAGGGCCTTCGCCGCCGCGACACTGCCAGCCCGGGCGGCGGCGTTTGCCACGTCGCGCTATGGGGCATTTCTGTGCACTGCCGCCGGGTTCATCGCCATCGTCGCGCTGTTGCTGCTGATGGTCCGATACCGCGGTGACACGATGACCGACGATGCGGTCGCGGCAATGGACCGGATGCTGCTGTTGATCTTCGGATTGTTGTCGATGGTCATCGGTGTCGCCGCCTGGCTGCTGACACTGGCTCAGGAAAGTCGGCGGATGGCGACCGAAGAACGCGAGCGCGAAACCAGCCGCCTGCACGCCGAAATCCGCGCCCATCGCCGCACGGATGAAGAGCTGCAACGCGCCCGCGACATCGCCGAGGCCGCCAGCAACGCCAAGAGCCGTTATATCGCCGGGATCAGCCATGAATTGCGGACGCCCCTGAATGCGATTCTCGGCTATGCGCAATTGCTGGAAAACGACCCGATCACGCCGGATCATTCCCGCCCGGCAGTGCGCGTCATGCGGCGATCATCGGAGCATCTTGCCGACCTGATCGAGGGCTTGCTGGATATTTCCAAGATCGAGGCCGGAAAACTCGAGCTGGCGCGCAAGGAAATCGCACTGCGTGAACTCGTCGACCAGATGGCCGCGATATTCCAGATGCAGGCCGACGAGAAAAACCTGCGCTTTATCTACACGGTCTCCCGCAACCTACCCGAGCGCGCCTATGCCGACGAGCGGCGCCTGAGGCAGATTCTGACCAACCTGCTCTCGAATGCCGTCCGCTATACGGACTCCGGCGAGGTCCGGTTCTCGGTCGATTTTCGCAGCGACGTGGCGACATTTGCCATCGAGGATACGGGACGCGGCATCCCGGAAAGCGACCACGAGCGTATCTTCATGCCGTTCGAGCGAATCGAAGACCCCGACGCGCCGTTACCGGGGACAGGTCTTGGCCTGACGATCGCCAAACTGCTCACCGAAGTCTTCGGGGGAGAGATGACCCTGAGCAGTTCGGTCGATCACGGCTCCTGCTTTCACGTACGCATGATGTTGCCCCGCATAACCAACGAAAAACCCATCGAACCTCACCGTCGCCTGTTCGGGTATCGGGGGCCTCGGCGGCGCTTGCTGATCGTCGATGATAATCCCGAGCACCGGATGCTGCTCGAGGATATTCTGCGGCCCCTTGGCTTCGAATTATCCCTGTCCGAAACCGGCGAAGTGGCTTTGCGCCAGGCCGAGGCCGCGCCGCCGGACCTTGCCCTCATCGACGTGGCGATGCCGGGAATGTCGGGGTGGACGCTGGCCGCCAAACTGCGCACCGATCTTGCGTTGGACGCACCGATCATCATGGTTTCGGCCCATGTGGACAATGCCGTCGCGGTGCCCGAGGGTGTCAGTCACCACGACGATTTCATCGCGAAACCCATCAATATCGAACTGTTGCTCGACCGTCTTGAACGCCATCTGAAGCTCACATGGCTCAACGATGCGCCGCCGCGTGACATTGCGGCCTCGCGCAAGACGGCACCGGCCCAAGACCTCGGCGTGATCGAGGACATGCTTGGGATTGGCTATTTCCGCGGATTGAGCGATGCGGTTGCGGCCATCGACACCGATACACCCGAACACTCGGCCTTTGTCGCCAAGGCCGAACAACTGATCGAGGAGTTGGACCTCACGGGGCTGGAAAAACTGGTCGAGGAGGCGCGCGATGCTTGAACCCCATTCCGCCGGAGTCGTGATGCTGGTGGATGACAACCCGGAGACGCTGCGCATGTTGATCGATGCGCTGGAGGGAGTCGGCCTGACCGCGCTGGTTGCCCGCGACGGGCCGTCTGCCCTCAATCTGTTGAACCGGATCGAGCCAGATGTCATTCTTCTGGATGCCGTCATGCCGGGCATGAATGGCTTTGAGCTCTGCCGCAAGATCAAGGAAATACCGGCTTTCGCCAGTACGCCGGTCTTGTTCATGAC
>CALGNO010000173.1 GCA_937958625.1 uncultured Neomegalonema sp. | reverse complement strand
GTTGCGCACCGGGTTGGCGCGCCGCTGGACCTGTCTATGCGCGAGGATGCGGAGGGCTGGGCCACGCGCATGGCCGGGACTCTGCTGCCCGGAGGCACCGTGCGTCTGACCGAGGCCGGGGCCGTCCCCGACTTGCCGGGTTTCGCCGAGGGCATGTGGTGGGCGCAGGACGCCGCCGCCGCCCTGCCGGCGCGTTTGTTGGGCGATGTCAGCGGCAAGCGGGTGCTCGACCTTTGTGCCGCGCCGGGGGGCAAGACCATGCAGCTTTCCGCTGCCGGGGCGCGGGTGACGGCGTTGGACCTGTCTGAAGCGCGGGTCAAGCGTCTGCTCGAAAACCTCGCCCGCACGCGCCTGTCGGTCGAGGTGATCGCCGCCGATGCGCTGGACTGGGAACCGTCGGAGCCGTTCGATGCCATCCTGCTCGATGCGCCATGCTCTGCCACCGGCACCATCCGCCGCCACCCGGACCTGCCCTATCTAAAATCGGGCAAGGAACTGACCTCGCTGGTGCCTCTGCAGGACGCGCTGCTGGATCGGGCGTTCGGCTGGCTGAAACCCGGCGGGTCGATGGTCTATGCCGTTTGCTCGCTGCTGCCCGCCGAGGGCCGCAAGCGCATCGCGGCGTTTCTCAACCGTGCCGAGGCCGCCGAGATGATCCCGCTGATGCCGGGGGCGGGCATCGAGCCGGAAATGATCGCCGACGGCGCCCTGCGCACCCTGCCGCATCACTGGGAAGACCGGGGCGGCGTGGATGGCTTCTACGCCGCGCTACTGCGCAAGAAGGCGGAGCCTCCAACGGTGTTGCTGGGGTGAGGGCGCGCCCTAAAACAGCGGGCAAATAAAAAGGCCGGACGTGATGCCCGGCCTTTATAACGGAGAGAGAGGGGCGCAGAGATCAGGCGCTGGCGGCTTCCGGCATTGCCTCGGCACCGGCTTCTGGGTCGCGCAGCACGTAGCCTCGGCCCCAGACGGTCTCGATGTGATTGACGCCGCCGGTTGCCGTCGACAGCTTTTTACGCAGCTTGCAGATGAAGACGTCGATGATCTTCAACTCCGGCTCGTCCATGCCGCCATAAAGGTGGTTCAGGAACATTTCCTTGGTCAGGGTCGTACCCTTGCGCAGGGAGAGCAACTCGAGCATCTGGTATTCTTTGCCGGTCAGATGCACGCGCTGGCCGTTCACTTCGACGGTCTTGGCGTCGAGGTTGACCTTGATGTCGCCGGTTTCGATGACCGACTGACTGTGGCCCTTCGAGCGGCTCACGATGGCGTGGATACGGGCGATCAGCTCGTCCTTGTTGAACGGCTTGGTCATATAGTCATCGGCGCCAAAGCCGAAGCCCTTGACCTTGTTCTCGGTGCCCGACATGCCCGATAGGATCAGGATCGGCGTGCCGACCTTGGCCACACGCAGGGTGCGCAGCACGTCATAGCCGTTCATGTCAGGAAGGTTCAGATCCAGCAGGATCAGGTCGTAATCATAGAGCTTGCCGAGGTCGATGCCCTCTTCGCCAAGATCGGTTGTGTAGACGATGAACCCGTCCTGCTTCAGCATCAGCTCGATGCTCTGAGCCATTGCACTGTCGTCTTCGATAAGAAGAATTCTCATGGTTTCTGCCCTCGGCGGCCGCCTGTTAATCACTAATGTTAAGACGCTAAGGGCAAAAAGTTAATTAAACCTAAGGATCGTCAGTACCGTGACTATCGTTTCAACGTGCTGATTTTTCAGCTTTTTTCTGGATAGTCGTAATGAACGGTATCGCCGATTTTCTGCCGCCCTCGCCTTTTATAGTCTGCCTCGAAACGAACTTTGCTCTTTTAAATCAATGAGCGCAAGCCCGTTCTTGCTACGCTGTAGAAGGAGTAACGGGTGCGAGACGCGGATCGGCAAATTCTGAAGAAGGCTCCGGCACGGTCTGGAATTGTTCATCGACCTTACCGGCGGGCTTTCGTTTCAGTCTACCCGCGCGCTTGTGATTCGACCGGAGCGGATCGAAGACCGAAATTTGCCTTGGACAAACAAGGAGGATTCCCCATGCGGTCATCGCTTTCCGCCATTCTTGCCGCCGCCACCCTGGCGCTCTCGACGGCTGTCGCCCATGCGGCGGATGTCGCGTCGCTCAGCCGGGATGTGGTTTTTGGCTCGCAAACCCAGGCCCGCGCTGCGCTTGATACGCTGGCGCGCGAGGGTCGGCGCGATGCTATTCCTGCAATTATCCTGGGGATGCGCTATCAGGGGCGCGGCGCGCTGCGGTCGGATTACCGCACGGCCCTTCAGCGCCTGACCGGGAGCAATGCCAGTGACTGGTTCGAGGCGATGCTGTGGCAGGAGGCCAATCCCGAGGTCAGGCCGCATCCCAGTTATCGCGAACTCAAGCTGGAGAGTTTCGAGCGTATCGACCCGAATTTCCTACGCTTTCTGGGTGGAGCGCGCAGTGATCCGGCCAATATGCGCATCCGGCTGGAGGAGATTTCCTGGGGCGGCGTTCGGGTTGACGGCATCCCGTCCCTCGACAATCCCACGCTGATTCCGGCCTCTCAGGCGAGCTATATGATCGACGACGATCTGGTCTTCGGGGTCGAGATCAACGGCGATGCCCGCGCGTATCCCCTGCGTATTATGGGCTGGCACGAGATGTTCAATGACGTGATAGGTGGTGTACCCGTGGCGCTTGCCTATTGCACATTGTGTGGTGCTGGTGTGCTTTACGAGACGAATGTGCCGGGTCAAGCCTCGCCGATGCTGTTCGGGTCCAGCGGCTTCCTTTATCGCTCCAACAAGCTGATGTTCGACCGGGGCACCGACAGCCTGTGGAATCAGTTCACGGGCAAGCCGGTCGCCGGGCCGCTGGTCAATAGCGGCATCACGCTGAAAGAGCGCCCGGTGACGATCACGAGCTGGCGCGAGTGGCGCGAGGATCATCCCGATACCCGCGTCCTGTCCCTCAATACCGGCCATCGCCGGGATTACAGCTCGGGCGCGGTCTATCAGGAATATTTCGCCTCGCCGGAGCTGATGTTTCCGTCCCTAGGCGGCGGGCGCGGGTTGCAGCAGAAGGACTATGTCTTCGGCTTGCGTGTGACGGCGGGGGCAAAGGCCTATCCGCTGGATGCCTTCGCCGGAGGGCGTGTTATCAATGACCGGGTCGGGTTTCAGGATGTCGTGCTGGTCGGCGATGCGGCCACGCGCACGGTGCGGGCCTATGATGCGGGCGGTGCCGATTTCGCCAACGCGGGCGAAGACCGGCTCAGCGGCCCGGGAGGCATCTGGCGGGTCGAGGAGGAGCAGTTGACCGGCCCGAACGGCCAGCGGCTCGCGCGCCTGCCCGGCCATATCGCCTACTGGTTCGGCTGGCAGAGCTTTGTCGGCGGCGAGAGTGAATTCTACGAAGGTTAAGGGCCGCCACGGCCAGTCGACCCTTGCCCTCTCTGCCGATCAGAAAACTGAGGTGCGCCGGATGCGCGACGAGGAAGGCCGTGCCATCAAGGCCATAGCTCGCTTATTCGAGGTAAGCGAGCATACCATTAGAAGAACCTGACCCGCACAAGGGTTGTAATTCCCTGGTCTTTGACTAAGTGGCTGACAAGAAGGGAGCTTATATGTTGCATGAGTTCAACAAGGACAAAGTCACACTTGTGAAATCAGACGGCACGGTTGCTAAAGAGCAGATTCCTGCGCTTGTTACTGGCGAGATGATCTTCACAGCAGACAAGACATTGCCGGTTGAGGTGGGTGATTATCTTCTCCGCAACCTTCCAAGTGGCTTGGTCGAAAAATACGAAGTCAGGAATCCAAAATACTATGACGTTGGGCATAGTCTAGATGCGCATTTCCAGATTGATGTGGCGCGAGCTGGTGCAGCACAAGCACAAGCTGCTGTGGTGCAGGGCATCACTAACAATTTCACTGGTTCTAACTCTCGCGTAAACATTAACTCGACCGATAATTCGATAAACGTATCGGCGGATTTTTCGCCTGATCAGTTACGTGAGTTCATTGGGCAAGTGCGGCCAGTGCTTTCTCAGCTTCCAAAAGACAGCCAAAATGTCATCGAGGCGCAGCTTGTCACTATTGAAGAAGAAGCTGACAAACCAACGCCTACAAAGATGCGGGTTCTATCTGCCCTTCAATCCATCAAATCTGTGGCCGAGAGCGCGTCGGGAAACCTCGTTGCAGCCGGCATCATAGGCTTAATTGGGACGTTGCTGTAATGCACATCTAGTCTGCTATGTTCGCAGAGTTATCTGTTGAACTCAGATTTATACGCGAGTTAGCGTCACCACTACTGTGAATGTTCGTGACGTCACCTTTTACATCGTAAAAGATATTCTGCGTTAAATGCTCCACATCCTTCTGCTCATCGGGAGACATTTTTACAGGGGCAGTGCCTACTTCAATCGCAGCTACCGACGGAACGTGCTTTTCGAGTTTGAGAGTGAAATCAAGTGTCTTGGCTCGAACCGCATGTTGAACTCTCGCAAATGCTCCTGTGTCAATCCTACTATTGATTTCTACGATGCCCATGTCTCCATAGATTTTGCCCTGCAAGAGAATTTTTAAGTTGCTGGAATCAATTCCAAAATGCGAACCATCTTTCGCCGCAGCGATTTGACTTTCAATTAAGGGAAGTCCATCTCTGATTTGGTACCTAACCCATTGATCCCCAGCAATTGATGCCACCAGCCCGGTAGGTATCGAGACATTGCTGATCTGTCTCACAATGTTAGCAAAGCTACCGGTGTAAGTGATTTGCGCATGGCGATATTCGGGAACGTCTGCGCCATCAGGATAGCCTTCAGCTTCGTGCTGAACCCATTCTTCCAAAATATCGGTATCCAGTTTTGCTGCAAGAAAACGAAGTTTAAGAAGTATCGGCCCAACACTAGTATTCTCGTCTAGTAAGGCTGTTTGAATGTCATGTATAAGTGCCATCTAGCTGATTCCCAAGCTGCGCAACGAAATGCATAGAGTGTAATAGCAGGGTAAACTGAGCTGGAAAATCATATAAGCCCTGTATGTGAAGTGTGTGTACGGTCCTTCATCTGGCACATAGAGGGCGTGAGTGCACTCTCCTGACCGTCGTCGAACTCATACCTTTTTCGGTTGGTCTAAACCTTGTCCATCCCGGCCCGCACCTGCCCCTACCGAAAGGCATCGAGCGCCGTGGGGTCTTTGGCCAAACGCCGCTCGATTTCTGCCTGCGCCCATTCATACGTATCGGCCTCCAGCCTGCGAAAGCGTTTCCAGTCGATGATGCCCATGCCCTTGGGGATGGGCGGCAGGAAGACGGTTTCGGCGCGGGTCAGGGCGTCCTGCGAGGCCCCGTCCGAGGCCAACAGCATCGTGCGGGTCATCACCTGTCCGACGCGCGGGGCACGGATGCGCGGTTTCCGCCACGGCAGCAGCTTTTCGAGCAACAAGTCTGATCGCGCCGGCATCTCGTCATAGCTGAAATCCGCCCGCCGCCACCGCGACTGGCCCAACATCACGGCCAGATTTGGTCCGCGCTTGGTCATGCGCATCGGGTCGATGGGCAGGTTGTCGGTGATGCCGCCATCGACCAGAATACGTCCCTCGGCGTCGATAAAGGGCGGCAGCAGCACCGGTATCGAGCAGGTCGCGCGAATCGCCTGCCACAACGGCCCTCGATCCATCACATGCATCGCGTTATCCGACAGGTCCGTGGCCGTCGCCAGAAACGGATAGGGCATATCCTCGATCATGCCGGTGCCGTAATGGTGGCGCAGCATCCGGTCCACCGTGGCAGGATCGACGAGGCCGTGGCGGGGCACGGTCCAGCGTTTCAGCGCCCGGTTTGTGAGGAAAATATCCTCGCATCGGTCGACGATCTCGGCCCGCTCCAGCCCCATCGCCATGGCCCCGCCAAGGGCACCGCCCGCGCTGGCCCCCGCAAAGCTGTCAAAGCTCACCCCCGCCTCTTTCAGCGCCGCGAAGACGCCCACATGGGCACCGCCCAGTGCCCCGCCGCCGCCGAGAACGAGTCCCCGCGCCTTGCCGCACAGAAACCGGGCAAGGGCGGCGATCTCGCGCGGTGTTTCCGCCCGATAGGATGCGCCGACGGTGCGATGGGCGCGCCAGACCGAGGGCTGCCCCGATATGACCGCAAGCCGGATATCGCCGGGGTCCAGCCGCTCGGCCACCAGTTGTTCCAGCGCCCCCGACCGGCTCGCGTCACCGGATGATACCAAAAGCGCGGCATCGGCCTGACGCACTGCCTTGCGCGCCCAAGGGCTGTCGCTGTCCCCGGCGAGCCACAGCGTCAGGTCATGGTCGGCCTCGCGGGCGGCGAGCCACTGGTTCGCCTCGGGCGAGTCCAGAGGCGCCTGTCCCGTCGCGTCCGCCAGGATGCGCTCGCTCAGCACCATGGCATGGCAGCCCAGCTCGGTCAGCGCCGCGAGCAGGCGGGCCGCGAAATCTGCGGGAAGCGGTCCGTCCCCGGCGGGGCAGAGAACGACCGTGCGGGGCTGGGCCGGTCCGACCCGTTCGATGACGGTGTTCGCCGTTGCCTTGACCAGCCGTTCGGTCAAGGCCAGCACGGCGCTGCGCCACAACATCGGCGCAGAATCAGCAAGCGCGTCGAAGGCTGTTCTCTCGATACACAGGATTTCCGAGTCGCGCTGGGCCGTCACATCGGCGGTGCGCCGTCCGCCGTTGAAAAAGGCAATCTCGCCCACCGGCTCGCCGCGCCCGATCACCGCGAGGGTCGGCCCGTCCCCGCGTGTGACCGCGAAACGACCGGACACCACGATATAGAGGTCGCGGGCCTCCTCGCCTTCGCGGATCAGGCGCTGGCCGCCATTCACCGTGCGATAGGTAAACCGCGCGGCGAGGTCGGCCTTGTCGCCGTCGCCAAGGCCGCGAAAGAGATCGAGCTGTTCGAGATGGGAAACAGACGCACGCATGGGGCGAGTATGCAAAAGTTTCAGTATCGCTCAAGCATCAGTATCGGTCGCCCCCGGCAATCGCGCGAAACCAAAAGCGCCAGAAAGACGACCGCCCGGCATCCCCCGACGGGCTTATCGTGCCTCAATCGTCTTCGTGAGCCGGATCGAGGTCTTGGGCCACTTTTGGATCGGAGAACATGCGGCGCGTCTCGTCCATGCGGTCGAAACTGCGGTCGAGTTCGAATTTCAGCGCCGGGGCGAATTTCAGATTCAGGCCGTTCATCACTTCATGACGCAGGGCCTTTGACCGGACGCGCAGGGCCTTCAGCACGGCCTCCTGATCCTTGCCGCCGAGGACCGAGACATAGGCGGTGACAGTCTTCAGATCGTTCGAGGAAACCGCCTCGCTGACCACCACCGATACCCCGGCCAGGGCCGGATCATGCAATTCGCCGCGTATGAGAATATCGGTCAACTGACGGCGCACCAGCTCGCCGACGCGCAATTGCCGCTGGCTGGGACCGCGCGGGGAAGAACTGGCTCGGCGGGACATGGGGGCTACTCCGGTTTCGATCCCGGTGAGATAAGGCCTGTGGCGCTGAAATGCCAGCGATGTGACCCGCCCCGCGCTATACCGCGCCCCAGCCGCCGCTGGGCCGGGCGTAGGTAAAGCTGTCATTGGTCGTGTGGTGCTCGATATCCGAGAAGATCAGGAAATCGCCGCCCTTGCCCGACCCCGCCCGCCAATCGCGGAAGTGCCAGTTCGTGATCCGGTCGGACTCGTAACAGTTGAGACCCGTGGGCACCGACACCCAGCCGCCCGAATACCCGGTGCGAAACCCCGCAAATCCGTCGATGACATTGACGCTCTCGTATTGCATTTCGCAGCTGGGAACCATCGGACGGGTGCCGACATAATTTTCGTGCGCCTCCCAATATCCGAGTACCTGACTGAACCAGGCATCGTCATCGTCGTTGAAATCGTAGGAATCGCGCAGGTACAGCCCGACCTTGTCCACGGTAACATTGGCGATATTGTCCTCGACCGTGACCTCGCCCGCCACCAGAACCCGGATCACGGCCCGTCCCAGCGTCGCTTTGAAATCGTCGATGCCGCCGTAATAAGAGCTGCCAGCGACGATGTAGGTGACATAGTCACTATCGACCCGGTTCCAGAGCTGTTGGGGAAAGGCCGTCGGGTTATTGCCGCTGATATTGTCAAAGTGAAAGGCGTGGGTGCCATTGGTGCGCAGCTTGCCGCGCTTGTGCAGGGTGCGGATGATCTCTTTCTTGGCCCCGTCCGTGGTCCAGATCTTCTCTGTCACCTTGTCGTCGATGGCCTCGGATGGCCCCGAAAACCCGCGCACGAAGGCCATATCGACCAGATCGAATTGCGGCGTCGCGGTTTCCGGATTGGAATGGGCATCGAGGCTGAACCACCGGCGCATCACTTGCGCGCCGGTCGTCAGGCCATTGGCCACCATGATCCTCGGAATCTGCGTAACATGCGCACCCATACTATCACCTACCAGCTGTACCGTTCTCAATTCTACAGCCGCAAGATGAGTTCGAAAAGAAAAACCCGATGCACCTTCTGGCGCACCGGGTCTTTCTACATTCCAGTATCCCTATCCGGGGGGCGGGGGGATTCCGGGCTGTTTCATCCGCCGGGGGCGGCGGTATCTCAGTAGTAATCGACGGTCCTGGCCGTATAGGGCCAAGCCATACGGGGGCGTTTTGGCTGGCTCGGGTCCACGGCGGCGGGGGCCTGGGCACGGATCGAGCGCGCAGACAGTGTCGCCATAGCGCGTTCCGGGGCCGCGCCGACCTGGATGCGATGGGTCGTCGAGCGCTTCTGCGCCGCGCGCATCTTGATCTGCTGTTCCGGGGCCGCGTGCATCAGGACCGGCGCACCGTCATCGGCAGGGACGACCAGAATGGCCGTCATGATCTCATCGTCGGCCAGGGCGCTGGAGGGGGCTGCTGCGGAGAAGGACAGAACCGCAAGCGCCGCGAACGCGACCAGGGGACGGATGGTTTTCGATGCCTTGAACATATCTATACTCTCCTCGTAGCGTTTAAGTCCCGTTCGGGCTTGGCTCTGTCGGCCCGTTCTGCCTCGAACAACAGGGTACGGAGCAATCGGCGTGCCCCTTTGCCCCCGACAGGGGGTGCGGTGTCTTCAAGTCACTGATTTCAATCGACTTAAAGTTCTCACCAGCCTGCTGATCCTGCCCGGTAACGAACTATAAACACACCTTAAGCAAGATTTAAAATTGATAGTACGGCGCATTTATCTCGAATTTTAGGGATGCTGTACTCTGTTGAAAATGCTCAATTCTTCATGCTCAAAGCCCGTTTCTTGTCGATGGGTCGCGGGCCAGCGATGGTATTTTGCCTGATTTGCCGCGTGCAGAAACGATTCTCAGATTGAGAGTCGATTCTGCCCGGCGAAGAGGGCGCGAACCCCTTGCGCCATGCGAGCGGTCGGCGCTTTAAAGACAGGACAGCAATTTATCGGAGCGGCGCTACGTGGGATCGGGTCGAATTTGGGTGCTCTTGGTTGCGATCCTGACGGTCGCCGGTGTCTGGGCGTTGCTGATCGTCCCGCCGGAGACGGCACAGGCGCTGACCACCGAGGGCAGCGGGTTCGTGGAATATGGTGCGGTGATCGGCTATCTGATCTGCGCGGCGCTGGTGGCGGTCCTCTCTCGGGCAAAGGGCTTTTTCAAGCTGGCCCTGATCGTCGTGCCCATCGCCCTTGCCCTGCGCGAGATGGATATGGACAAGCGCTATTTCACCGAGGGCCTGTTCAAATCCTCGCAGTATTTCAAGGGCATCGTACCCTGGCCCGAAGTTGCCCTGAGTGCCGCGATCGTTCTGTTTCTGGCTGCCTGCGGCCTGATGATCCTGCGAAGCGGCGGGGCCAGCTTTTTCGCGGGGCTGCGCCGGGGCGAGGCATGGGTGCTGGCCATCTGTGCGGCGATTGGCGTGGCCGTCATTGCAAAAAGCCTCGATGGCCTGTCGCGCAAGCTCGCGCCCCTCGGGATCGAGGTATCCCAAACACTCAGCGACCAGACCACCCTGATCGAGGAGGGGCTGGAACTCGCAATCCCAGTCTTTCTGATCCTCGCCATCCTCGCCTATGGCTGGCGGGATCGTGACGGTGCATTCAGCGAGGATGAACGATGAAATCGAAGACTCTGGTCGCTATCGGCGCGGCTGCGCTGGCCTTTGGCGGGGTCGGGCTGGTGGCCTGCTCGAACAACGCCGCTCTGCCGGTCAGTGCGGGGATCGGACCCGACCCGACCTTGCCCGCGCCGGATCAGGAGACGATTCCCACGGTGAATATCGCCCTAGCCAGTCCGTGGCCGGACGGAGAAATGCCGGTTGCCGCGACCGGTCTGAGCGTCAATGCCTTTGCCACCGGCCTCGATCACCCGCGCTGGCTCTATGTTTTGCCCAATGGCGATGTGCTGGTGGCCGAAACCAACCGGCAACCAAACCCGGCGGGGGGATTGGTCGCCTATGCCGAAAAGCGGGTGATGGCCCTGGCCGGGGCGGGCACGGACAGCGCCGACCGGATTTCGCTGTTGCGCGATGCCGATGGCGATGGCGTGGCCGAGATCCGCACGGTCCTGCTGGACGACCTGACCTCGCCCTTCGGCATGGCACTGGTGGACGGGATGCTCTACGTCGCCAATACCGATGCACTGGTGCGGGTGCCCTATGCCGAGGGCGATACGCGGATCGAGGCGGTCCCCGAGGTTGTTGCCCCCCTTCCTGCCGCTGGCAATAACCGCCACTGGACAAAGGGGCTGGAGGCGGGGCCGGATGGCACGCTCTATGCCGCCGTCGGCTCGGACAGTGACCACGCCGAGAATGGCATCGAGGCCGAGGAGGGGCGCGCGGCGATACACGCCATCGCCCCCGAAACCGGCGCGATCCGCCTATTCGCGACCGGCCTGCGCAATCCCGTGGGGATGGATTTCGAGCCGCAAAGCGGTGTGCTCTGGACCGCCGTGAACGAGCGCGATCAGCTCGGCGGTGATCTGGTGCCCGACTATATGACATCGGTGGTCGATGGCGGCTTCTACGGCTGGCCCTACAGCTATTTCGGCGACAAGCTCGACCCGCGCGTCACGCCCCAGCGGCCCGATCTGGTGGCGCGGGCGCTGGTGCCAGATTATGCCCTCGGCGCGCATACGGCCTCGCTTGGCCTGAGTTTCGCGACCGGGGCACGGCTGGGCGCACGCTTTGCTGACGGGGCCTTTATCGGCCAGCATGGGTCGTGGAACCGTAAACCGCGCAGCGGATACCGGGTGATCTTTGTCCCCTTCGAGGATGGCGCGCCCGCCGGTCCCGCCATCGACGTGCTGACCGGCTTTCTTTCGGGCGATGGAGAGGCGAGGGGCAGGCCGGTCGGCGTCGTGATCGACGGCACCGGTGCCTTGTTGGTTGCGGATGATGTCGGCGACACAATCTGGCGCGTATACGACCCAGACGCGCAGCGCGCCGGGACACGTCCTTAAGGGGCTAGTAATCGCGACTCGGTAAACATGGGCCGAGCCATTACGGCCTCTGGAGACACGCCGACGTGCGAAGAACTTCGCCTCGTCCCGGATCGTTCATTGCGATCATAGCCCTGCCTGTCATCGCGCCCCAGGCGTGGATGCGTTCGGCTGCGCTGAAAGGCAGCGGCGCATGAGCACGGATGGCGACAACCTGTCACGCCGCATGGCGGGGGGCGCGATCTGGATGGTCTCGGCGCGGATGCTGATGCGCGCCTCGGGGCTGATCAACGTCATGATCCTCGCCCGTTTGCTGCCCCCGGCGGATTTTGGCGTCGTCGGCCTGACCATCGCGTTCGTCGGCGCGTTCGAGGCGATGAGCGATACGTCGATGACCTCGGCCATTGTCCGCCATACCGACCCCAAGCAACGGCACTATGACACCGCCTTTACCATCGGCGTCCTGCGCGGCTTTCTGATTGCGGGGCTGTCCTTGCTCGCCGCCGAGCCGCTGGCGGAATTCTATGGCGACGAGCGTCTGGCCTATGTCGCCTGGGCCATGGCCGCGCAGGCGATCATTTTCGGGTTCACCAATACCTATATTGCCGATTTCCAGCGCGATTTCGCCTTCAACAAGGATTTCGCCTATATGGCGATCCGCAAGCTGGGCGGCAGTGCGGTCTCGATCATCACGGCGCTGACGATCTTTCCCGATTACCGCGCGCTGGTCGCCGGACTGGTCGCCGGGGCCGTCTGGTCGGTACTGGCGAGCTTTGTCCTGACGAAGAAATATCCCCGCTTTGGCCTTGGGGCGTTTGGCGAGCTGTTCAGTTTCTCGAAATGGATGCTGGCGACCAACCTGCTCGAATTTGCCCAGCGCCGCTGTGACGCGCTGATTATCGGCAAAACCCTCGGCCTCGCGCCGGTCGGCATCTATGCGCTGGCGATGGAACTGGCCAATTTGGTCGCGACCGAATTTGCCCATCCCCTGCGCCGGGCAACGATGCCCGGATTTGCCAAGCTGCAAGAGAATTTCAAGGATCTGCGCTATCAATTCGCGACCGCTTACGGCGTGTCGATGGTGGTTGCGGTGCCCTTTGCGACCGGCGTGGCCTTGGTCGCCGAGCCGATGATCCGGCTGGCTTTCGGCCCGGACTGGGCCGCTGCCGCCCCGCCCCTGCGTGTCCTCTGCCTCTACGGTATTTTCGGCGCATCGGCGCAGTTCTGCTGGCCCTTGCTGATTTCGGTCGGCGAGCCGAGGCGCTTTGCCGTGATCCAGCTCGTGACGCTGCTGTTCGGTGCCCCGGCAATCTGGTGGGCATCGGTGAATTACGGCCTTGTCGGCACGGCATGGGCAATGGCGGCGATGGGCGGTCTCTTTGCCCTGCTGATCATGTATTCCACCCTGTCCCTGATCGGGTCCGATGTGGAGGCCGTGCTCCGCTGGGCACCGCGCAGCCTTACCGCGGCCCTCGTGATGACCCTCGTGGTCGAGGGCGCGCAGCTCTTGGTGCCCTATGATGGATCGGTGGCGCTGGCGGCGGTGCATCTTTCCATGAGCATCGTTCTGGGTGCCGCGACCTATCCGCTGGCCTTGCTGATCCTGTGGCGGCTTGCGGGGTCGCCCGAAGGGGCCGAGTCGCGGATGCTGAAGATGGTGGGCGGGATGTTGCCGGGACGCTTCCGCAGAGCTTAACCCCGGGGCGCGGCGGCGCGGCGCAAGCGGTCATTGATCGCGCGGCCCAGCCCATGTTCGGGGATCGAGGCAACGGCAATCGAGCCGCGCCGGTCCAGCCATTCATCCAGTTGCCGCAGGGCCGCGAACAGCGTCGCCGCCGCCTCCTCCAGATCGCCCGAGGGGGAAAGATTGAGGGAAATCGCCGACCCGCGCGCCGGGTCCGGGCCAAAGCCCAGCCATGCCTCGCCCAGTTCAGGAGCCGCCGCATCAAGGCGCACCGCCGCCCCTGGCGCATAATGCGAGGACAGCTGCCCCGGTGCGTTGGGCGCCTCGTCTTCGACAATCGCCGCCGCGCCCACCGGGCCAAGCGCCGCCTCCAGCGCCTCCAGCGATACCCCGCCGGGGCGCAGCAGGCGCGGGCTGCCATCGGCGTCAAAGCCGAGGATCGTCGATTCCAGCCCGACATCGCAGGCCCCACCATCAATCACCCCGTCGATGCGACCCAGCAACTCCTCCATCACATGATCGGCATGGGTGGGGCTGACCTGCCCCGACCGGTTCGCGCTCGGCGCAGCAATCGGTCCGGCAAACGCGGCAAGCAGCCGTCGGGCGAGGGGATGCGCGGGCACACGCACGGCCAATGTCTCGGCACCGGCCCGACAAATCGGCGCAATGCCGCTGTCGCCGCGCACGGGTGCAACCAAAGTCAGAGGCCCCGGCCAGAACGCTGCCGCTGCCTTCCTTCCGGCATCGGGCAGGTCGATCAGCGCAGCGGCCTCTGCGGCGCTCGCCACATGGACAATGACGGGGTTATGCGCGGGGCGTCCCTTGGCGCGGTAGATCGCCGCCACCGCCCGCTCGCTGCGCGCATCGGCGCCAAGGCCATAGACCGTCTCGGTCGGAAAGGCGACCAGCCCACCTTTGCGCAAGAACGACACGGCGGCACGAATGCCCCGGTCGGTCGCGCTCAGGCGGATCGTGTTGCAGTCGGCTACCAAAAGACCGAGAGCGTCGCGCGCAGAAAATGGTCGTCCTGCAAATCATCGGCAAGCGAGTTGTCATCGGTGTTCAGAAACGCCCCCGCCTCCAGCGACAAGCTGGCAATGTCGGTCAGCCGACGCTCAGCCTCAAGCCTCAGCAGCGTTTCGGCATCGTCGGTATCGACGGTCGCGGTGAAGAGGGCCGATGTATCCTGCGTATCGTTCAGCGCCAGCCGCGCGCCCAGCACCAGGTCGTTCTCAAACACGGTCAGCGCCTCGTCCCCGCGCGAATCGTAGGCGTATTCGGCAATCAGCCCGAGGTCGGCATTGCTGTCTGCGATGCCGTAGAGCGTATGTTCCAGTCCCGCGATGACGGCGACATAATCTTCGCGTTCAAAGGCAAGATTGCGCTGGTTCCAGCGCCCGATGGCCTCGGCTTTCCACAGGGTAGCACCCGACGTATATTGCCCGTCGATGCCAACCTGCGTGATGCGGCCATAGACCGGGGTGAGTTCCGGCGCGCGCATGGGATCGGCGAGGCTTTCATCCGAAAGCCGAAACGCCGGATCGCGGCTCAGGCCGTGAAACACCGACACACCCACATCGAAATCGCCGACAAATCCCGCGAGCCGTCCGGCAAAGCTCGGCGTCCATTCTTCCGCCCCGGTCTCGTATTCCGGGTCGGTGCCATCGACGATGATGCCGGGGCGCAGGCGGCTTTCAGTGCCCAGAAAGGTGCGCTCGCGAAAATAGGGCAGGTAGTAGAGGCTCGCCTCGCCCGAAAACACATCGCCAATATCGACCAGACGGGTCAGGCGGATCATCGGCTGGCCCAGCTTGTCCTCGCCGTCGGTGCCCTCGACCCCGTCGGTCTGGTTGATGATGTCGACGATCTGGTCGACCTCGGTCTTGCCCCAGAACACAAAGTCATTGCCGATGGTCACGTCGGTCTCGCCAAAGCGCAGGTCCAGCTTGGCCTCGCGCAGGTCGGCATGGGTGCGGCGGCGGTCATGGGCATCGACGCGCAGAAACGGCGTGATGGTAACGACGGCATCGGCCCCGCCGAAGACCGTCTCGTTCCATTCCAGCACCAGCTTGGGCCGCACGGCGAAGGACACACCAGCGTCCTCCTGTCCCGCAAAGCGCGGTTCCTCGGCGAAGCCCGTAACCTCAAACTGCACTTCGCCGGTAAACGACGCGAAGTCAGTGCCGAGGAAGCCGTCCTCGGCTAGGGCGGGCGAGGTGAGCAGTGCGAGGGCGATAACACAGCGAGACTGAGTTCTGCTGATGCGAGACCGTCGCAAAGCCCTCCCCCCCCGGGGGAGGGAGGAGAAGACAGAGGCGATTGACGGCGTCCTGCGCGCAATGCCCCTAAAAATCGAATTCAAACTCACCGGCTCAGCCTCGACAGGCGCTGGGCGTTGAAATCACCTTCGCCAAGGCCGGTATTGAACCGGTATTCCGGGAAATTGAGCACCGTCGATTTTCCAGTCTGCCTGTTCTGCATCAACAGGGTCGTGGGCCGCCAGAACTTGCCGAGATACTGCTGAAACCCGCTTGCGGTCAGCACTTTTTCCAGATCGCCCCGGCGGTTATAGAACTCTACCTGCCACTGGCGGTAATGCTGGGTATCGGTCCAGGCAATGCGCTTCGAATAGCCCGAGCGTGCATTACGCGGATAGCTTTCGGTGACGTGACAGGTCAGCGAGGGCTGACCGGGACACGCTTCGTCGCGCAGCCAGCGATAGGTATAATCGTCCACCTCCTGCGATCCGAGATCCTCGAAGGAAAACTCCGAGCTGACGAATTTGCCGGTGCGGTTCGACGACGAAATGCGTTTGACCCGCTTGACGGCGGGCAGGAACAGCCATTGATCGTCATCGGCGGGTTCGACCTTGGAATGGGTCAGTTGCGCCGTGCCCTGAATGTCGCGGGGGCTGTCGAAAACAATAATGGACCAGTCGCCATTCCCGCCGCCGCTGCGCTCCAGTGTCATGCCGTCAAAGGTACGGCGGCTCTCGTTGCCTGAAGAATCGCGCAGGATCATCTCGCCCCGCGAGCGAAAATCGCCCCAACCGAGGTCGCGGCGGTCGGCCTCTTGCGCAATGGCGAGGCCCTTGGCCGCTGCATCCTGGGCATGGGCAACAGGCGCAATGGCCGCTCCGGTGACGGCGATGAGGGCGAGGGCGGCTAATCTCATGGTTTTGGTTCCTTCGGTGTCGTCTTACGGCCATCCAGCGCAATCAGGATCGCCGGCAAAAGCAACAAATCAGCGATGAGTGCGGCAGAAATGGTGATGGCGGTCAGTTTTGCCATATCGCCATTCACCGCAAAGCCGGACTGTGCCAGAATCGCAAAGCCGACAACCAGCCCGATGGTGGTCACGACCAGCGCCATGCCGACCTTGTCGAAGGCATGGCGCACCGCATCCTCGGCATCCATCCCCTTGCGCTTGCCTTCCTTGTATTTCGACAGGAAGTGCACGGTGTCATCGACCACAATCCCCAACGTCATGGCGATCACGACGGCAATGGCCAGCGTCACCGCGCCGACCGAATACCCCCAGATGCCAAAGGCGATGCCTGCGGGGACAAGATTGGGGATCAGGCTGATGATGCCCAGCTTCACGTCGCGCAGGATCAGCAGGATCAGCACCGAAATCGCCACCAGCGCCAATACGGTCCCTGACAGCATCGCCCGCACATCGCGATAGGAAATGCGGTTGAACACATGGGTCAGGCCGGTCGGCTCCACCTGCATCTCTGGCGCATTTGCGGCGAGCCATGCCCGCGCATCATCGGTCAGAGCGCGCATTTCGCTCGTGGTGACGTTGGGAACGGTGGCCGAAATCCGCAGCTTGGATTTATCGATATTGATCTGGTCGGTCAGGTCCATGCCGTAACCGAGGGACAATTCGTAGAGGAACAGGTATTGCGCCGCCTCGTCGGCATTGTCGGGCAAGCGGTGAAAGGCCGGATCGTCGGCGTGCATGTTCATATTCAGCCGCGCGATGGTATCGGTCAGTGACCGGACATAGCGCACATCGTCGCGCGCGCGCAGCCACTCGGCGAACGCCTCGACCTTCTTGAGATAATCCGGGTCGCTGATCCCCTCGGCACGTCCGGCGGGCAAGGCCCATTCCAGCGCATTCACCCCGTTCAGGCGGTCTTCATAGAAATCGGAATCCTGCCGGAACTCATAGCTTTCGTCGAAATAACGGATGAAATCGTCTTCGAGGGCCAGACGCGGAATACCGGCAATCAGGACCATGACGAGCAGCGTGCCGCCAACCAAAAGCGCGCGCCGCCAACGGATCACGAACTCGGCGAGGGGCTTGAGCAGGTTATCCGTGCGCGCAGGCGTCTCGTGCCGCTTCATCGGGATCAGCGTGATCAGCGCGGGCAGCAGGAACAGCGTGAACACCATCGCCGCGATCACGCCTACCGCGACCACATTACCAAGCTCGCGGAAGGGCGGCGAGATCGAGAAATTCAGCGCCAGAAAGCCGATGGCCGTGGTCACACAGGCAACCGCAATCTCGCCCATGTGATCCGCGAGGGCGGTGCGCGCCCATTCCGTGCGGTCGGCGGTCTCGACCATGGTCTGGCGCACGCTCGCCAGCATGTGAACCACGCTCGCCACGGCGAGGGTCATGATAATCAGTGGCGCAATCACGGTCACCGAGTTCAGCGCAACCCCGGACCACCCCAGCGCCCCCAGCCCGACCACCGCCGAACACAGGATGACGATCACGGTCATCAGCACCCCGGCAAAGCTCCAGAAGGCGAGAAATACGATCCCGAGAATGGCCCCGAACATCAGCGGGGTCAGGGTCGCCGCGTCCTTCTGGCCGGATTCGGCGAATTGGTTGCTGATCATGACCGACCCGGTCATGCGCAAGATTATGTCCGGATAATCGGCCCGAAACCGCTCGGCAAGCGCCCGCGTCTCGGCGACGGCGGCGGGCACTTCGGCGGTGCCATCCAGACCGGGCAGGCGGAACAGCACATTGACGGCGGTCACATCGCTGGCCGGAGCAATCAGGGCATGGACCAGCGAGACCCGGTCGAGGGCGATGGCCTTGGCCTCGGCGGCGTCTTCGGGCGTAACCTCTGCCGGGGTTTCGACCAGATCACGGACGATCATCTCGTCGCCCTCGGCGTAAGTGTGCTGAAAATTGGTCAGGGAATCGACCCGGCGCACATAGGGCAGCAGCCACGCTTCCTCGGTCAGCCAGCCAATGGCCCCCAGCGTCGCGGGGGTAAAGACCTCGCCGTCCTTTGGCTCCAGCACAAGGATCAGGTTGTCATCCTTGGCAAACTCCGCCTCGAACTGGTCAAGGGCGATGCGATCGGGGTTTTCCTCGGCGAAGAAAATCCGCGCATCGGGATCGAGCGCGATGTTCTTCAATCCGGTCCCGAACGCCACGACCAGAACCAGTGACAAGACGACCCACAGCCAGCGAAGGCGGACAATGCCCGCGGCCAGTTTCGACGATAACCCCACCCGGAATCCTCAACCCATAATATCTCAGCCAAATTCACGCCCTAAACGCCGCAACAGGACGCGATTTGCAAGCTTAGAATAAACAAAAGTTTACTACGTATGGTCGCATCCAAACGAAAACTAAACCTTTGAGGTGTATCCTCACTGTACGTGTTTTCCAATGTCGTCAGCGTGTCGATGAATGTCGCGACCGCCGCCAACCTGCGGAAAACATGCGTCTTATTTGATCGCGCGGTGACGAGATGGCCCGACATCCCGACAGTCCGAAACGCCCTGAATGCGCCGTTGTGCCATCTGCGTGCGGCGGCAACGGCGCTCCCGTGACGACAGGTCAAAGCGAGTGTGCCCTGCAGGGCGGGTCCGACGGGGGCCTTGCGGGACTATATTCCAGTCTGGTGCGGCGCGTGTCCGCACGGGCTGAAAGCGGGGTCATGATGAGCGCAGAGGCAGGCCCAATCCTCCGAGGCGGCTACTATCGCAGTCTGGCGATATGGGAGCACGCGGCGATGGCCGGGCACTTGCTGCGTCTGCCCGAAGGCGACCGGCGACGGCGCTTTCACGGGACGATTTCCGAGGATGGTATCGAGGCCTATGCGCGGCTGATCTTGCGGGCGCGCCGGACAAAGGTCATCGGCTGGTTTCATGGCGGTGTCCTGCGGGGCAGTGCCGAGCTGTCATGGTCCCCCGGCGCACCGGCAGAGGCCGCGTTTTCGGTCGAACCGGCCTTCCGCCGCCACGGTGTCGGGCGGGGTCTGGCCGAACGGGTGCGCCGGGCGGCCAGCAACCGACGGCTCGAAAGCCTGATCGTCTATACCGATGCGGGCAACCTGCCGATGCGCCGACTGGCCGCCCGGATCGGGGCGCACACCCGGATGGAGGACGGCGAGATCGAGGGGCGGGTGCCCATCGGCCACGGCGATGCCTTCTCGTTCTGGAGCGAATTTGCCGAGGAAGAACGCGGCTTTCTCTACGCGATTGCCCAGGGTCTGACGCGCCCCTGGCGTCACAGGCTGGCCAACCTCGCCCAAACCAAGCGACTGGCGACGCCGGAGCCATTGGGGTAGGAGGGGGCAGAGCAACCTGCGAGGCCCGCCGTGACGGAACCTGTCAATATCATCTGCATGAAATGGGGCACGCTATACGGCCCTCATTACGTCGATCGTCTTTATGCGATGGTGAACAGGCACCTGTCGCGGCCCTTTCGCTTCGTATGCTTTACCGACGATGCAGAGGGCATCCGGCAAGAGGTCGAATGCCTGCCGATGCCGCCGATTACGCTCACGGAAAAATACAAGAACCACCCGTGGCGTAAAATCGGTCTGTTCAATCCCACCCTCGGTGATCTGAGCGGCACGACGCTGTTTCTGGACCTCGATCTGGTGATCGTGGACAGCATCGACCCGCTATTCGACTATGAACCGAGCCGGTTCTGCATCATCCATAACTGGACACACCCGGACAGGATTACCGGCAATTCATCGGTCTACCGGTTCGAGGTCGGGGCCGACAGCTATGTGCTCGACCGGTTTTATACCGAGAGCCACGAACACTGGATCGCTGAATACGGCAACTCCCAGACGTTCCTCTCCAATTCGGTGAAGGATATGGCCTATTGGCCCGCCGAGTGGTGCGTCAGCTTCAAAAAGCACTGCTTGCCCGGCGGTCCCTTTGGTCTCTTCAATATGCTGAAGCGGTCGCGGGTGCCCGAGGGCGCGCGCGTCGTCGTGTTCCACGGTCATCCCAATCCCGACGATGCCCTGGCGGGACGCTGGCCGGGGGGCATCCACAAACAGCTGCGCCCCGCCACCTGGGTTGCCGATCACTGGCAGGCGTGAGTCGCGATAACCGAAGCCGTGATGCCGCTGCCCCGCCCCCCGCGCAGGGTGACGCGCCACCGGATCGAGGCCCCGGATATCGCCGTGCGTTTCCGGGAAAGCAGAGAACAGGGTTGGTGCCTACACCCCTTCGCAGATCACGATTTCAGAGTCCGAATAGGCTTGCCGCAATGTCACGGCCTTCTGGTATTCCGGTGAGTTGTAACACTCCATCGCCCGGTCGAAGCTTTCGAACTCGATGACCACATGGCGCGAGCGGACCGGTCCCTCCGGTCCCTCGCATTTTCCGCCGCGCACGTGAAATTTCGCGTCATATTTCTCGAAAGCCAAGGCATCCTGAGCCAGATACTTGGGATAGTTTTCGGCGTCGGTGACATCGACATGGACGATCCAGTAACCCTTGGGCATCGAGACGCTCCGTTTTTTCGCTGGCTGAAAGGCAAACAAGTTCGATGGATATGATCGAGGAATACGAAGAACGCAAACGCCTTCGCCGCAGTCGCTTTCGCTGGCGTATCGCGGCGGTGGTGGCAATCCTTGCCGTTGCCGCGCTGCTATACGCCCAGCAAAAGCCCCCGATAGGCCCGCATATCGCCCGGCTTTCGGTCGACGGCGTCATCACCGATGACCGCGCCCAGCAAAAGGCGCTGGAGCGAATCGCGAGCGATGACACGGTCGAGGCGCTGATTCTGGAAATCGACAGCCCCGGCGGTACGGTCGTCGGCTCGGAAATTCTCTACGACGAGATCCGCCGGGTGGCTGCCGACAAACCCGTCGTCGCCGTGCTGCGCACCGTGGCGGCGTCGGGGGGCTATATGGCTGCCATCGCCGCGGATCATGTGGTTGCGCGGGGCAATACCATCACAGGTTCGGTCGGCGTTATTGCGCAGATTCCCAATGCCTCCGAATTGCTGGAGCGCGTCGGCGTCGAGGTGCTGGAGGTGAAAAGCGGCCCGCTCAAGGCCTAGCCCAGCCCCTTCAACCCCGTGGATGCCGCCGCCTTGAACGCCCAGAAAGACATGGTGACCGAATCGTTCGACTGGTTTCTCGGGCTGGTCGAGGAGCGACGCGGCCTCGATGCGGCGGCGCTGGGAGAGATCGAGGCCGGCGGTATCTTCACCGGCAGGCAAGCGCTGGAAATCGGCCTGATCGACACCATCGGCGGTGAACGCGAGGCGGTGGCGTGGCTGGAGGCCGAGCGCGACATCACCGAGGACCGCCCGATTCGCAACTACGGCCAGCCCGAAGAAGAGGGCGTTTTCGGCGGTTTGCTGCCGCTCTTTGGGCTGACCGATGCCGGAAAGGCCCTGCTTTCACCCGGCCTGCTTGCACTTTATCGTTGAATCCCGGCATCGCGCCGTTTGCACCGCAAGCGCGCGTATGCCGGGGAAATTGAGTGCGGCACTCTCGAAAAGTGTGGGAAATGTCGCCGATCCGCTGAAAAACCACGATAAAATCCGATAGACCCCTTTTCACGGGGCGCAGTTCGTGGGAAATGAGAACCCGCACCGGGCGAGAGTGCGAGAGGGACTCGTTTCAGAATGATCAAATCAGAATTGATTGCCAAGTTGGCGGAAGAAAATCCGCATCTTTATCAGCGCGATGTCGAGCGGGTGGTCTCCACCATCTTCGATTCGATCTCCGAAGC
>CALGNO010000172.1 GCA_937958625.1 uncultured Neomegalonema sp. | reverse complement strand
GCCATACGTTCTTCTGTGCGGAATTTTTCCCCCTGTGAAGCCGATTCCGCATAGACCGTAACTTGACTTAGCCGACGGGGCGGAAAATCCGCCGCGATAGAGGGAAGGGCGCAGCGTATGCACTCATTGGTCGTCACTTTTGCCCTGATCGGGGTGATCGGGGTGGGATCGCAATGGATCGCCTGGCGTCTGCGCCTGCCAGCCATTGTCTTGATGCTGGTTGCGGGGGTTCTCGCGGGGCCGGTTTTCGGCCTCATCGACCCGGAACAGGATTTCGGCGCGGCCCTTGGACCGATGGTGTCGGTTGCCGTGGCGCTGATCCTGTTCGAGGGTGGATTGACGCTCAATTTCAAGGCCCTAAGCGATGCAGGCGGGGCCGTTCAACGCCTTGTTTTTCTCGCCGCACCCCTCGGTTGGGCGACCGGCACCCTGACGGCGCATTATGTTGCCGGGTTGTCGTGGCCCGTGGCGGCGGTGTTCGGCGGTATTCTGGTTGTCACAGGCCCGACCGTCGTCATGCCGCTGTTGAGGCAAGCCCATCTCGCCCCGCGCCCCGCCTCGGTTCTGCGCTGGGAAGCCATCGTGAACGACTCGGTCGGCGCCCTGTTCGCGGTGCTGGCCTATGAATTTACCGCGACCGTTATCAAGGCGGGCAATCTCGGCGAGGCTGCCGGACATCTGGTGATCGGTATCGTGGTCGCCAGCGCCCTCGGATTCGCGGCGGGGCGGGCACTGGTCTACGCCTTCCGGGGCGGCATGATTCCCGAGTATATGAAGGTGCCGGTCCTTTTCGTTTCGGTGATCGCCGCCTTTGCCGCGCCAAACGAGTTGCTGGATGAAAGCGGCCTGTTGACCGTGACGATCATGGGCATCGTCCTCGGCAATTCGTCCCTGCCAAGCTTTAACGAGCTGTTGCGGTTCAAGGAGCATGTGACGGTTCTGCTGGTTTCCGGCGTTTTCGTGATCCTCGCGGCGACCTTGGATGAAGGAATGATCGCGCGGCTCGACTGGCGGGCGGCGGCGTTTGTCGCGGTGATCATGTTGATCGCGCGGCCCGTCGCCGTGTGGCTCAGCCTGATCGGATCGACACTTGAGAACAACGAGCGCGCGCTGATCGCCTGGGTCGCGCCGCGCGGGGTGGTTGCCGTCGCGATCTCCGGCTTTTTCGCCACCAAGCTGGGCGCGCTGGGGCTGGAGGATGCCGAGGCGCTGGCCCCGCTTGCCTTTGCACTGGTCGCGACGACGGTGGTGATCCACGGCTTTACGGTCACCAAAGTTGCGGAAAAGCTGGGGCTGGTGTCGTCCGAGCGCCCCGGCGTTCTGATCGTCGGGGCGTCGCGCTGGACCGCTGCGCTGGCAAAGGCGTTGCAGGATCTCGATATTCCGGTGCTTGCCGCCGACCGCGACTGGGCACGGCTGAAACCGTTCCGCTTGCAGGACACGCCGATCTATTACGGAGAAATCCTGTCCGAGGCCGCCGAGCATCGGGTCAATCTGGACCGTTTCGGTTACATCGTCGCCGCGACGGAGAAAGACGAATATAACGCGCTGATCTGCACGGATTTTGGTCCGGAATTTGGCCGAAACAACGTGTTCCAGCTTGGCCGCACCGACGATGGCGGCGACGACCCTCGCGCCCTGCCCCCGACCCTAGGCGGGCGCAAGCTGTTCCAGTCGGGCGCGAGTTATCACGTGCTGGAGGGGCGGATGATGGATGGCTGGGTCTTCACCCGAACCCGCCTGAGCGACGAATTCGGCTTCGACGATTATCTGGAGGCCCGCGCCGAAGGCTCCGAACTGCTGACGGACATTCGCGGTGACGGCAGCCTGAGTTTCTCGACCGTCTCGGGCAGGCCCAAGGGGAATCCCGGCGACATCCTGCTCAGTTTCGCCCCGCAAAAGGCAGGGACCGAGGAAACCGAACGCCGGAAGGCTGAAAAGCGCGAAAAACGCGCCGACAGGGACGAGGCCGAAGAATGACCCGCAGCGCAGTTTTCGACCTCGACGGCACTCTTGCGCACACGGCCCCCGATCTGGTCGGGGCCGCCAATGACCTGATGGCCCGCGAGGGCTTGCCCGCCCTGCCCGTCCGTATTGCCGAAACGACCGCCGGGTTCGGGGCAAAGGCTCTGATCCGTGCCGCCTTTGACCATGCGAACGAACCCCATGACGAGGCGCGGGTCGATGCCTTGTTTCAGCCGTTCCTCGACCGCTACGCCCTGCGTATCGCCGATGAGAGCCACCTTTATGACGGCGCGCTGGAGGTGCTTGAGGCACTCCTCGCCGATGGCTGGCGGATCGGCATCTGCACCAACAAGCCCGAGGCGCTCGCCGTCGCCCTGATGACGGAACTGAAAGTGCTGGACCGGTTCGGGGCGCTGCTGGGGGCCGATACATTGCCGGTGCGAAAACCGGACCCGCAACACCTGTTCGAGACGATCGCGCGCATCGGCGGCGACCCCGCCAGCGCCGTGATGATCGGCGACACCGATACCGACCTGAAGACGGCGCGGGCGGCGCAGGTGCCCTGCATCCTGACCAGTTTCGGCTATTCGCACATTCCGGTCGCACGGTTGAAACCCGATGCCATCGTGGATCGCTTCGATCAGATACCAGCGGCGCTGGAAATGTGCCTGAACGCCGCCCGCGGGGCTTGACCGCAGGGGGCGAGCCGCCTAGAGAAGCCCCTCCCCGGAGGGCGATTAGCTCAGTTGGTAGAGCACAGTGTTCACATCGCTGGGGTCACTGGTTCGAATCCAGTATCGCCCACCACACTGGATTGCGCGGCGCGCCTATCTGTTAAGACCCTGAAAGGCAACGATAAATTCGCTCTTTCTATGGTTCTAGAGCATCCTGAAATTTAAATGGCTCGATATCCGCTATTTAGGAAAAATCTGGCGCATTCGTCGGGTTTGAAGTGATAGAGGATGGTCCCGATCATGTTCCAGAGGTTTTGGGTTGTGGTTTCTTTTGCGGCCCTGAG
>CALGNO010000171.1 GCA_937958625.1 uncultured Neomegalonema sp. | reverse complement strand
ATCGCGGAAAAATCTCTACTCGTCGGCCAGCGCCGCCATGACCTCGTCGCTCATCTCGAAATTCGCGGTGACGTTCTGCACATCGTCATCGTCTTCGAGCACGTCGATGAGTTTCATCAGCGTCCGCGCTTGTTCGACATCGACGGGGCTGGTCGTCTGGGGCCGCCACGCCAGCTTGGCGCTTTCCGGCTCGCCGAGCGATTCTTCCAGCGCGGTCGAGACGTCATTCAGGTCGTTGGCGTCGCAATAGATGGTGTGGCCGCCCTCGTTCTCATCGCCATCACCGGGGTCGCTTTCGACGTCCTCGGCCCCGGCCTCGATTGCCGCCTCGAAGATCGTATCGGCATCCCCGGCGCTGGCGGGATAGAGAATCTGCCCGACCCGGTCGAACATGAACCCGACCGACCCGGTCTCGCCCAGATTGCCGCCGTTCTTCGAAAACGTCGAGCGCACGGTCGAGGCGGTCCGGTTGCGGTTATCGGTCAGGGCTTCGACGATCATCGCGACGCCGCCGGGGCCATAGCCCTCATAGCGGATTTCTTCGTAATCCTCGCCCTCGCCCGCCTGGGATTTTTTGATCGCCCGGTCGATATTATCCTTGGGCATCGACTGGGACTTTGCCTCGCGCACGGCAAGGCGCAGGCGCGGGTTTTTGTCGGGATCGGGGTCACCCATCTTGGCGGCGACCGTGATCTCCTTGGAGAGTTTCGAGAACAGCTTCGAGCGCAGCTTGTCCTGACGCCCCTTGCGGTGCTGGATATTGGCCCATTTTGAGTGACCGGCCATCGGTAACCTCATGATCAAACGTGTGGATTTGTGCCGCTTATAGGGACAGTTATCCCGAAACGGAACCCCGCCTGAACGCCTTCGCGTCTTCCGTTTCTGCCGAAGCGTGCCAGACGCCGCGCGCAACGGCCCGCGCCGCGCAATCGGCGGCAGCCGCGCCCAGCAATGTCGCAAGCTGTGCCTCGCCCTCCCCCGGCTCTCCGACCGGACAAACGGCAAAGATCGTATCCCCGTCGAAGGGCGCATGGCTCGGCCTGATCGCGCGGGCAAAACCATCCTGAGCCATGATCGCAACCCGCCGCAGCATTCCGTGGGACAGGGGCCGCGAGCAGGCGACGACACCGATGGTCGTCGCCGTCCCCGCCATCGCGGCCTTGCCATCGGCGGGCAGCGGATCGAGCGCGGCGGACTCGGGCGTCGGGCGCAATCCGCCGAACTCGCCGCCGTACTCGAAGGGCCAGGCCCAGAGGCAACTGCCATCGGGCATGACCGGCGAGCCAATCGAGTTCACCGCGACCAGCGCCGCCACAACTCCCGCTTCGCCCAGATCGACCGAAGCGGTGCCCGTGCCGCCGAGCCACTGCCCCGCGAGGCCCCCATACCCCGCGCCGACAGACCCGCACGCCACATCGCGGGAGGCCGCTTCAAGAGCCTGCCGCGCCAGATCGCGATAGGGCGGAGCCGCGCCCCAATCCTTCGCCCCGCCATTGCTCAAATCATAAAGAGAGGCCGCCGGAATGATCGGGACCGGCGGCGTTCCGGGCACCGGCACAAACCCTTCCCCCGCATCGGACAGCGCAATCGCCACTTCATCGGCGGCGGCCAGCCCAAAGACCGACCCGCCGGAAAGGGTAATGGCATGGGCGATGCCGAGGGTTGCCTCGGCCCCGACGGCATTGGTTTCGCGCGTCGCCGGGCCGCCGCCGCGAATATCCCCGGCACAGCGCATGGCCTGCTCGAACCGAATGACGGTTACGCCGCTGCGCACCGCCGCATCATGGGCATCGCCGACCCACAGCCCCGCAATATCCGTCAAGGCATTGCGAGGGCCGGGGGAGGCCATCAGACGTCCTCGGCGATGTCGGGAATGACGATGCGAAAGGTGGTGCCGTCGGTCGTGCTCTCGACCATCTTCACCTCGCCGCCATGGCCCCGCGCCAGATCCTGAGCGATGGCAAGGCCAAGCCCGCTGCCGCCCTTTCGCACGCCGCCCTTGAAGGGCTTGAACAGATTTTCGCGCGCGATGCTCGGCAAGCCGGGGCCATCGTCGATCACATCGATCTCGCTGCCCTGCTCGCAACGGCGACCGACGATACGGATCTTGCCGCCAAGCCCCGTCGCCTCCAACGCCTGCGCCGAGTTCCTGACGAGGTTGTAGACAATCCGGTAAAGCTGATCCGGGTCGGCCTCGGCAAACGCATCGGTCGCGGCCTCCGCCTCGACCTCGATCTGGTCGGGATGGGCCAGCATGATCTGATCGCGGACTTCGCCGAGAAAACCCGCCAGCATCACACGCCGACGCTCCGGCGCGAGTTCTTCGGCCCGGCCAAATTCCAGCGTCCGCTCGCACAGGGCCGTCGCCCGGTCGAGCGAGCGCAGCAGCTTGGGGGCCGTGCGCGCGACCATCGGGTCCGCACTGCTCTCCAGCCGGTCGGTCATGATTTGCGCCGCCGCGAGAATATTGCGCAGGTCGTGGTTGATCTTCGCCACCGCCTCGCCAAGACCGGCCAGCCTGCTTTTCTGTTTGAGCGCCGTGCGCAGCTCGGTCTGCATGGTGGCCAATTCGCGCCGGGCCTCGGCAATTTCGTCATTGCCGCGAATGCTGGATGAAATCGCCGCCGCCTCCGGGGCTTCGCGGAAACGGGTCATCGTGGTCGTCAGCTTGCGAATGGGCCTGACCAGCCAGCGGTTGAGGGCAAGGAATACGAGGGTCGCCGTCACCAGCGAAATCACCAGCGACAGGATTAGCACGCGGATGCCAAAGGCGATCATCGCGTCGCGCAATTCTGATTCGCGCAGGGTAATCTCGATCTTGTCGCCACTCGGCGCGCGCTCGGCATCGGGCGAACCGATCACGCGGATCACCCGCATCGGATCGTTGACGACAAACACCGAAAAGGCCTCGCGGATGCTGCCCAGCGGGGTCCATTCGTCTAGATCGAAGGTCTCGTTGACCGGGTCCGCCCAATTGCCGCGCAGCACCGGCAGACGCGCCGCGCCGCGCCGCACGGCGATGGACCGCACCGCCGCACTCTTGAGCAGAGACATCTCGGCCTCTTCACCGATGGACTGCTCACGGCCCAGCAAGGCGATGGCAACGATATTGGACGCCGCCACCCGTTCTTGCAGATACCCGAGCCGATAGCGCGCCAGCGATGGCGCAAATATCAAAACCTCCGCGAGCATCACGAAGATGACCGTCAGAAACAGCAGACGCCCGGATAAGCCATTGATCAGTCGCATCGTATGAGTGCCTATCCGAACTTCGACAACCAGCGTACAATTTTCTTCGTGCGGTCGCTGAACAGCTTGGGTGTGTAATAGCTGCCCGCCACGCGCTTGCTGGCTTCACCGAGGGTTGGATAAGGGGCGACATAGCCCGCCACCGCGCCGATTTTCTGCTTGTTCGCAATGGCATAGGCCCAGAGGTGGATCATCTCGCCCGCCCCTTTGCCAACGATGGAGGCACCGACGATCTTCGATCCCTTCAGCACCACCTTGATCAGGCCCTCGCTCGTGCGTTCTGCCCTGGCCCGGTCAGTTTCGTGGGTGCCGAAGCGCAGGACCGAAACGCCCATGCCCAAATCTTTTTTCGCCTGTGCTTCGGTCAGGCCGACATGGGCGACCTCGGGGTCGATATACGTGACCCACGGGATGTGATCCGTCGTCGCCTTGGCCCAGAACATGCGGAACAGGGCGCTGCGGATGACGATGCCCGCGTGATAGCCCGCGACGTGGGTAAATTGCAGGCCGCCGGTCACATCACCGATGGCATAGACGTTCTTGTTAGACGTTTTGAGGTTTTTTCCGACCTCGATGCCGCGCCGGGAGTATTTTATGCCCGCCTTTTCAAGCTCCAGGCCCTCGACATTCGCACTGCGCCCCACGGCCATCAGCAGATGCGAGCCTTCGACGCTCTCGCCGCCCTCTAGATGCACGGTCACGCGGCCCCCTGCATAGGAGACTCGCTCGGCCTTGGCGTCCTCACGAATATCAAGGCCCTCTGCCCGCAGGTTATTGATCGCGATTGCAGTGATTTCCGGGTCGTCCTTGCCAAGGGCTTTCATGCCCTCGACGACGATCACCTCGCACCCGAGGCGCCTGTGCGCCTGCGCCATTTCCATGCCGATGGGGCCACCGCCGATGACGATCAGTTTTTCGGGGCGTTCGGTATTGTCGAAAATGGTTTCGTTGGTGAAATACGGCCCGTCCTCCAGCCCGTCGATGGGCGGCACGAAGGGCGAGGAGCCGGTGGAAATCACCACCCGTCGCGCCTCGATCTCATAATCTCCCGCTGCGACCTTGTTCGGGCCGATAAACCGACCGGTATCGCGGATCACGGTACAGCCGAGGCCCTCGAATCGCTCTTGGCTGTCATGGGGAGCGATGCCCGCGATGACGTCCTTGATATGCGCGTTGACCGCCGGAAAGTCGATTTCCGGCTCGTCGGCGATCACCCCGAACTTGCCGCTGGACCGGTGCGCATGGGCCGCCTTGCCCGCCGCGAGAATGGCCTTTGAGGGCACGCAGCCATAGTTGAGGCAATCACCCCCCATCTTGCCGCGCTCGATCAACGCGACCGAGGCCCCCATCTGTACGGCCCCGGCGGCGACGGATAACCCGCCAGACCCGGCCCCGATGACACAAATATCGACTTTCAGTTGCTGGGGCATGATCTCGCCTTTCAATACCGCGCCCGTCACAATCCAATTTGCGGGCCGAGACTTGGCTATCACGGCCCCAGCCGAATTGATAAGGTCGTTCACGCGCCGTTGAACAGCCGCGACGGCGATGCGAGAAGTTGAAACAGTCGGTTTCAACCGCGTCGCAGCCGTTGACGTGCCGGAAAGCGGAGACTATAAGCCCGCTTCCGCTGAACGGTACAGGTGTGTTCCGGGCGGGTTTCTATGGAATACGGGGGCTTCCCCCAGATTTGAGGAGTGGCACCCGTGAAACGCACGTTTCAGCCCAGCAATCGCGTTCGCAAGAACCGCCACGGCTTTCGCGCTCGCATGGCGACCAAGAATGGCCGTAAGATCCTGAACGCGCGCCGTGCGCGTGGCCGGAAAAAACTGAGCGCCTGACCTGCCCATGGCGACCGCGCCTGCGCCTGAAACCCTGCGCAAGCGTAAGGATTTCGTCGCAGCCGCCCGGGCGCGCAAGGCCGCGACCCCGGGTTTGATCTTGCAACGCAGGGCACGGAACGACGAATCGTCCGTCGTCCGCGTTGGTTTTACGGCTTCCAAAAAAGTGGGCAACGCGGTGATGCGAAACCGCGCCAAACGACGCTTGCGCGCCCTCGCCCGCGAGGTTCTGTCGCAGCGCGGCACACCGGGGCACGATTTCGTGCTGATCGCCCGCCGGGATGCAACCATCGGCAGAGCCTTCGACGACCTTCGCCGCGACCTGATTTCCGCCCTCGATCGCATCGAGCAGGGGACGCGATGATGATCCGCCGCGCGTGCGTTTCCGTCCTCAAGGCCCCGTTTCACGTCTATCGCCTCGCGATTTCGCCGCTTCTGGCCTCGAATTGCCGGTTTCAGCCGACATGCTCGGCCTATGCGCTGGAGGCACTCGATACGCACCGAGTTCCGGTCGCGCTCAAGCTGATCCTGCGGCGTGTCCTGCGCTGTCGTCCCGGCGGCGCGCATGGATTTGATCCGGTGCCCCCCGCCGAATCGCCGCAAAAGCCTTGACCTTGGACCCGCGTACCGCTTGAACCGTCGCGACGCGCGCCCGAGCGGCTCGCCACAGCTTTTCCCGAATGTCGGAGCCACCGATGGGTGACAACAAGAACCTGATCCTCGCCGCCGTCCTGAGTTTTCTCGTGATCGGATTGTGGGAGGTCTTCGTGATCGGCCCCCAGCGCGAGGAAGCGCGGATCGCCGCCGAGGTACAGGCCGCCAGACAAGCCGTCGATCCGACCCCCGATGCCGCCGAGGCGACGGTCCCCGGTGGCATTGGCGGACCGGTGGCCGAGGCGGTCATATCCCGCGACGACGCCCTTGGCGAAAGTGGCCGCGTCCCGATTGACAGCCCCAGCGTCGATGGCTCGATCTCGCTGATCGGGGGCCGGATCGACGATCTGAACCTCAAGCGCTATCGCGTCACAATCGAAGAAGACTCGCCCGAGGTGACGCTGCTGTCACCGGCGCGCGGCCCTGCCCCGTATTACTCCGTCTTCGGCTGGGCGGGCGGCGGCGCGGGCACGTTGCCAAACCTCAAGACAGAATGGTCTCTCGCCGAGGGCGATACCCTGTCGGTCGGCAAACCGGTCGTGCTGGAATGGGAAAATGACAAGGGTCTGACCTTCCGCAAGCGGTACGAGATCGACGAAAACTATCTGTTTACCATCACCCAGGAAGTCACAAACCCCCTCGAAGAAAGCCTGACCCTGCGCCCCTATGGCATCATCGCCCGCCACGGCGAGCCGGAAACCCTGGGCATGTATCTGCTGCACGAGGGCGCTATCGGGGCCTTTGACGGCATCACGAAGGAACTCGACTACGACGAATTCGCCGATGCCCCGTTCGTGCGCGGCGAGAATGCGAATGTCGAGACCATCGACGTGCAGAATAACGGCTATATCGGCTTTACCGACAAATACTGGATGACCGCCCTCATCCCAGCCCCCGGCACCGCGTTTACCGCCGCCTACAAGATCGGCACGAGTGCCAACCCAATTTATCAGACCGATGTGCGTCTCAATTCTCTCGCCGTCGGCGCGGGCGAAACCGCCAGCGCGAAGGTGTTTTTCTTCGCCGGGGCCAAGCGCGCCGAGCTGCTTGGCGAATACGAGGACCAGATCGGCGTCGACCGCCTCTATGATGCCATCGACTGGGGCTGGTTCTATTTCCTGACCAAGCCGTTCTTCTGGCTGTTGAACACGATCTACAAGCTGGTCGGCAATTTCGGCGTCGCGATCATCCTGCTGACCGTTCTGGTCAAGGCGGTGATGTACCCGCTGGCCTACAAGTCCTACGTCTCCATGGGCCGGATGAAAAAGCTCCAGCCCCAGACCGAGAAAATCCGCGAAAAGCATAAAGAAGACCCGCAGGCGATGCAGCGGGCGATGATGGAACTCTACAAGAAGGAAAAGGTGAACCCCGCCGCCGGGTGCTTGCCGATCCTGTTGCAGATTCCGGTGTTCTTCTCGCTCTATAAGGTGCTGTTCGTCACCCTCGAGATGCGCCACGCGCCGTTCTTCGGGTGGATTCAGGATCTGTCGGCCCCGGACCCGACCAGTATCTTCACCGGCTTCGGCATGTTCGACTACACCGTGCCCGCCTTTATGATGATCGGCATCTGGCCCATCATCATGGGTATCACGATGTGGATGCAGATGCAGTTGAACCCGGCGCCGCCGGACCCGATCCAGAAGAAAATCTTCGCATGGATGCCCCTGCTCTTCACGTTCCTGCTGGGGTCGTTCCCGGCGGGTCTGGTGATCTACTGGACCGCCAACAACGTGCTGACGATTATCCAGCAGGCCACGATCATGAAGTCCCAAGGGGCCAAGATCGAGTTGCTGGACAATATAAAAGGCATCTTCAGCCGTAAGAAAACCGAGTGATGACTCGTCTAGGCACCGTGCAATGACGCCCTTTACCGAGGCCGAACAAGAAGCGGGCCGCCTGCTCTTTGCCCGTGAGGCCGAGTTCATCATCGGCGCGGCAGAGTTGCAGCAATTGCCCGAGGGCGACCGGCTGGAGATATGCTTTGCCGGGCGGTCCAATGTGGGCAAGTCGAGCCTGATCAACGCCCTGACGGGACGCAAGAACCTCGCCCGCGCGTCCAATACGCCGGGCCGGACGCAGCAGCTCAATTACTTCGCCCTGAACCATCCAGACATCGCCAAGCTCTACATGGTCGATCTGCCCGGCTACGGCTATGCGAAGGCCCCGAAATCCGAAGTCGAGCGCTGGCAAGGCGTTCTGCGCGGGTATCTCTCCGGGCGGGCCAGCCTGCGCCGGTGCTTTTTGCTGATCGACTCCCGCCATGGCATCAAGGCGGTGGATCAGGAAATCATGGAGATGCTGGACGTCGCCGCCGTCAGCTATCAGATCGTGCTGACCAAGGCCGACAAGATCAAGGCCGCCGCCATGGACAAGGTGATCGAAGAGACCGCCAGGGCCATCGCCAAGCGTCCCGCCGCCTATCCGCAGATGATCGTCACATCGGCGGAACAGCAGGAAGGCATCGGCGACCTGCGTGCCGCCGTGGCGCGACTGGCCGCCGAAAGCGGGTAGAGACCCGCCCGCCCGAAAGCAAAAACCCCTCCCCCGATAGGGAGAGGGGCGGCACCATCACACCATCACATACCGCGTGCGTCAGTCACGGTGGCGGCTCTTGCCTTTGCCACGCCCCCGACCGCGCCCGTCATGGGCCGCCTTGAGGTCGTTGAGGGTCACAAAGCCCTTGTCGTCGCTGTCGAGGCGCTCGAAACGCTGGTTTGCGCGGGCTTCGGCCTCTTCGATGGTCAGGACACCGCGCCTACCGCGCCGTTCGCCCCGGCCTTCGCCCTGAGCGCGATGATGGCCGCGCATACCCCGGCGCTCGCCCCGCTCGCCGCGCATCCCCCGACGTTCGCCGCGCTCGGGCTGGAAAGCGACAAACTCTTCCTTGGAGATTACGCCATCGCTGTCGGCGTCGATTGTCTCGAACCGTGTCGCGCGCCGTTCAGCGCGGCGCTCGGCGCGAAAGGCCTCGCGGTCTTCTGCACTGATGACGCCGTCGGCGTCCTTGTCGCGCGCGGTAAAACGAGCCTTGGCGGTGGTGATCATCTCTTCGCGGGTGATCCGGCCATCCTTGTCCGCATCGAGGCGCTCCATCATGCGCTCGGCGCGCGGGCCGTCATCGCGATGACCGCCCTTATGGTGCCCTGCAAGGGCAGCGGTTCCCGCAAGAGCGACAAGCGCAGACGAAACAAGAAGCGTTTTCGTTATGGTTTTCATGGTGTTATCCTTTGCTCAACAGGTCCGGTTCTTTTCGCCCCGGTCCTGCCTTCAACGATCTCACCTGCGGTTTCCGTCGCAAAAAGTTGTTCAGGCCGCCCCTGTCGCGACGGGCAATTGATCATATCTGCCCCATTCCGACCATGACCCGTCATAGATTGCCCAGTCCCGATGGCCGATTCGATGCAGGGCGAGGCCAAGGATTGCTGCCGTGACACCCGACCCGCAGGACGTGACGATGGATCGGTCGAGGTCGACACCGGCCTCCTCGAACACACGGCGAATGGCGTCGGGCTGTTTCATCACGCCGGCATCCAGCATCGCGCTATAGGGCACGTTGCGCGCTCCGGGGATGTGCCCCGCGCGCAGGCCATCACGCGGCTCCGGCGCTTCCCCGGCAAAACGAGAGGCACCGCGCGCATCGACGATCTGTTCATCGCCCAGCTTTACCGCCCGCGCGACTTCGGTCACATCACGGATCAGCGTTGTATCCCGGCGGGGGGTAAAGTGTCGCTCGCGCGGGGCTTTGGGCAGGTCATCCAGCGCCCGCCCCTCGGCCTTCCATTTCGGCAGGCCGCCATCGAGCACCGCGACATCTTCGTGGCCCATAAGGCGAAACAGCCACCAGACCCGCGCCGCGCTGAACAGGCCCGCTGTATCGTAGACGACGATCCGGTTGCCATCGCCCAGCCCCAGCTTGCGCACCCGCGCCGCGAATTTCTCCGCGCTCGGGGCCATATGCGGCAACGGCGATTTGCTGTCGCTGATCTCGTCAATGTCGAAAAAGACGGCCCCGGGGATATGCGCATCGCGGAACTCGGCCTTCGGGTCGCGCCCCGCATCGGGCAGGTGCCAAGACCCGTCCACCACCTTTACATCGGGCGCGTCGAGATGCTTGGCCAGCCATTCGGTAGAGACGAGGCAACTGGGGTCGGATTGCGGCATGGGGGCCTCCGGTTCTTGCATTTCCAATACGCTAAACGCTGGATTTCAAGCCAATCAAGCAAGATTGAGAGTACCGCAAAAATTCGACCGATTATTGCGCGGCAAAGGGAATCTGCGCGCCAATATTTCAGAACTCGGCCTCGTCGCCAGTTCGTGACTGGCGCGTGTTTGCCGCACCGTCTATGGGGCGCTCATCAACGAGGAGAGCGAAATGACGGAAGACAAGACACTCGGCTGGGCACTCTTCGCGCTGCGGATCGGACTGGCTGTGCTGTTCGTGGTGTGGGCGCTGGACAAGCTGCTCAACGTCGAGCACGCCAAGGCCGTGTTCGCCGGTTTTTACGGTCAGAACGCGGAAACTATGGGCAATACGCTGCCCTATGCGCTCGGGGCGGTGCAGCTTTTGCTGGTCATTGCCTTTACCGCCGGGGCCTTCAAGACCTGGACCTATGGTGCCCTACTGGCGATGCACCTTGCAACGACCGTGGTCAGCTTCAAGCTGCACCTCGATCCCTTCGGCTCTCCCAATATTCTGTTCTGGGCAAACTGGCCGATATTGGGGGCGTTGATTGCGCTGTTCCTGTTGCGAGACCGGGACCGGATGTTCTCGGTCTGACGATCATCGCGGGGGCGGCTATTCGAGGATCGTCGTCCCCGCGATTTCGACACCAAAACCCGACAGGCCGACATAGTCCCGCTCTTGGGACGACAGCAGATTGATCGAGGTCACCCCGAGATCGCGCAGGATTTGTGCGCCGAGGCCCACCTCGCGCCACGACTCCATCCGGGTCGCCGCGCTCTCGCCGCCCTCGCCCTCTTCCCAGACCGGACGCTGGGCCTGCACGCCCACCGCACCCTCGCGCAGATAGACGATCACCCCGCGACCCGCTTGCTTGATCGCCTGCATCGAGCGGTTGATCGTGCTGGCCTCGCCGCCGAAGACGTCTTCGATGGGCGTCTGGCGGTGTAGTCGGGTCAGCGTGCCGTCCCGCCCCGAAACCTCGCCATAGACCAGCGCGATATGATGCGCCTCGTCAAAGGGTGTCGAATAGACATGGGCGGTCGCCGCGCCGATTTCAGTCTGCATTTGAAACGTCGCCTCGCGCGTCACCAGCTTTTCGCGCTGTTGGCGATAGGCAATCAGGTCGGCGATGGAGACGACACGCAGATCGTTCTCGCGGGCGAATGCCATCAGCCCGTCACCGATCAGGGCATCCCCATCGGGGCCGAGAATCTCGCAGATCAGGCCCGCCGGCGGCTGTCCAGCAAGGCGCGCGAGGTCCACCGCCGCCTCGGTATGGCCCGAGCGCATCAACACGCCGCCATCCTTGGCCACCAGCGGAAAGATATGGCCGGGACGTACGAAATCCTCGGCCCCGACATTACCATTGGCGAGGGCGCGCACGGTCGAGGCCCGCTCGGCGGCATTGATCCCGGTGGTCAGGCCCTCGCGGTAATCCACCGACACGGTGAAGGCGGTGGAAAGCGGCGCGTCGTTCTCCCGCGCCATCGGCTCCAGCTTCAGGCGGCGAGCCTCGGCGGCTGTAATCGGCGCACAGACCAGACCGCCCGCGCGAATGACGAAGGCCATCGTCTCCTTGCTGGCCTTGGAGGCGGCCATGACCAGATCGCCCTCGTTCTCGCGGTCGGCATCGTCAACGACGATGATGCACTGGCCGTTTGCGATGGCGTCGATGGCGGATTCGATGGGGTCGAGATTCATAGCGGCTCGCTGTTATAGTTGCGGCGCGGACGTGAAAACACTGCGCCGAGGACGTGAAAGACCAAAAACGCAATGCCGAAAACGATCGCTGCCGGGGCCGCCAGTACCGGGGCGACGTAATCGGCCCAGTACGCCCCCTGCATCGCCGCCTCGACTTGCGCAAGGGTCGCCGCGTGCAGGTCGGCCCAATGCGCCGCCAGCGGATGCAGCACGAACTCACCGCCCGCAGCAATGGCGCGCCAGTCCAGCACGACCGCCGCCACCGTCAGAATCAGGAACAACCAGGCCAGAAACCGCATGATGATCTCCTCTCGCGAAATTCGCGCCGAGCAAAAGCATACTTTCAGGCGGGAATACAGTGCGGAGAGGCAAGATTTCCAGCGACGGATCGCCCTCTGCCCTATCCCTTCGGCGACGGAAGGGTCGAAAGACCGGCTCCGGCCTCGTCCTGACCCTGTCTTGCAGGCCCGAAGATGATCATCTCGGCCTCCCCATTGCCCTCGACCTCGAAGGCGGCCCCCGAAGGGCGGCGGGTGGCCATGCCGGCAATGGACGGGCGCACGGTATAGGCAACCTCGATGACGCCCGGTTCCGCCGAGTCCTGCAACAACCCGCGCACCATGCTGCGCCCCGGCCCCGTCACGAAAAGACGGCCCTGAAGCGGATCAAGCTCGAAATGCTCGCCGTCGATCAGGTAAACCGGCGATGCTCCCGTCGTGCGATAGGAGACGAAAATGCGCTGCCGGTCGATGTCGGTATGGGGCAAGTAAAGGTCGGTGGCCCCGACGGCGGAAAACCGCGCGCGCATCTTGACCGGCTCGGCTGCCTCTCGCGGCTGATCCTTTGCACCCCACGGAATATCGCCGAGCGACGGGCGGATACGGGCGATGCTGCGCCCCCGGTTATCGCGATAGAGCGTACCGGGCTTGGCCGGGTCAGCGAGGGCGAGGGCGAGGCGGCCCATCGGATCATCGGGCGACCACAGGGTCAGGCGCACGGCCTCGCGCCCGGTGATCCTGCCATCGGCGACCAGACCGGCGACCGGTTCGGCATCGTCCAGGCGTTGCAGATCGCCGGTGCCTTTGACCCCGACGAACAGATCGCGCCCGCGCGGCACCTCGACGGGTATGCGCCCGACGGTGACCAGCCGCGTACCCCCGAGGATCGGCCTCTCGGACTGCACCGCAATACGATAACTGCCGCTGGGCACAACCTGTGACAGCGTCCAGCGCCCCTCCCCCGCCGCATCCATCGGCAGGCCGGAAAGCGCATAGGCAGGGCCGTCTGGCTTGCCGCCAATATCGACGGTCAGCACCCGGCCATTCACCGGGATCGTCTGGATAGCCGGAGGCGCGCCCGAGGCTACGGCGGCGCGGCGGGCGCGCGTCACGGCCTCGAACTTGCGCTTTTGCTTGGGCATCAGATAGCGCGAGACCTGCATCGTCTGGGGCTGGGCCTCGTCGATATTTCCGGCCAGATCGCGCACACGCAACAGCGCGACGACCGCCTCGCCGGGGCGCAGGGGCGGGCCGCTCTCGACGGTTCCATCCCAGACGACACCTGCATCAAAGCCCGCCGCCGCCCCACGCCAGCGCATCAGCGGATGGCGGCGCTTGGTGTCGCTCTGACGATAAAGCGCCAGCTCCCAGCGTTCGATGAAGGCGGCGTAGTTGGTGGAAAGGTCGATCTCAACCGGCCCGTCGATGCCGCGATTGGCCCAGGCTATCGTCGCTGGCAGCGCAATCCCCAGCGCCGGTTGAGCCTCTTGATCGGCAAGGGACCAGGTCAGTTCATCACCGCTATCGAGGCGCAAAGACCCGCTCGCCGCATCGGCGCGAACCGCAGCGACAGACAAGGCAAGCGCCAGCGCGCCGAAAAGAAGCCCGAACGACCGATTCATGCGAATGACCCTACGCAAGCAGTGGTTAAGGGACGGGTAATCGCGTGCGTTGCGGCACCCTTGGATCACTGCACGCTTTTGCCCCGAAATAAACCCCAAACCGAGCGACGGAAATGCCGGCACCGACCGTTAAAGCTTCGACAAGGCCGACCGCCCCGCCCCTTGGCGATGCCCGGTTTCTGTCACAGGAACTCTCCCTCGGGAGGGGGTGCGCCCGTCAGCTCGACCCAACCACAACCCGGTGGGCGCGCCAGGGGGCCGGGAAGCCCAGCCCGGCCCCCTTGACATACCGCACTGCAACACCGCAAACGCTTCGCAAGCCTAGACCCTTGCGGAGCCTACAATGTCCTTCCTGATCCAGCCTGCCCCCGTCGCCCGCCCGAACCGATGCCAGCTGTTCGCCCCCGGCTCTCGTCCGGCGATTTTCGAAAAGGCGGCTAATTCAGCGGCGGATGTCGTCAATCTCGACCTCGAAGACTCGGTTGCCCCGAATGACAAGCCGCAAGCGCGCAAGAACATCATCGAGGCGATCAACGACATTGATTGGGGCGACAAGTCCCTGTCGGTGCGGATCAACGGTCTAGACACCGAGTATTGGTATTCGGACGTCGTCGAAGTGCTAGAGCAGGCAGGCGACCGCATCGACCTGATCATGGTGCCCAAGGTCGGCAATGGCCGCGACCTCTATGCCGTCGATGCCCTCGTCACCGCCATTGAGCGCGCCAAGGGCCGCACGAAACCCATCGGGTTCGAGATCATAATCGAGACGGCGGCGGGGGCGCAGAACCTCGATGAGATCGCGGCCTCGACGCCCCGCCTGCAATCCATGAGCTTTGGCGTCGCCGATTACGCCGCCTCAATGGGGATGCAAGTCACCGGGATCGGCGGAACGCAGGCCGGGTATGACATGCTGGCCGATGGCGAGCCGGGGTCCGACCGTGCCCTCTTCCCGATGGACCCGTGGCACTATCCGGTGGTGCGGATGGTCGCCGCCTGTCGCCAGCACGGCATTTTGCCGGTGGACGGCCCGTTCGGTGATTTTTCCGACGACGACGCCTTCCGGGCGCAGGCGCGGCGCTCGGCGATTCTCGGCTGTGTCGGAAAATGGGCGATTCACCCGAAGCAGGTAGCGATTGCCAACGAGGTCTTCACCCCCGCCCCCGAAATCGTAGCCCGCGCCCGTGCAATTCTTGAAGCGATGGCCGAAGCGGAAAAGGCAGGCCAAGGCGCGGCGGTGCTGGACGGCAAACTGATCGACATCGCCTCGGCGCGTCAGGCGCAGGTGGTTGTCAGTCAGATCGAGTTGATTGAGGGTAAAGGCTAACACAGCATCCTTCGAGACGCCGCCAAGGGGCGGCTCCTCAGGATGAGGCTGGCGACGCCCTTATCCTGAGGAGCGCGAAGCGCGTCTCGAAGGATGCCCAAGCAGAGCAAGGGCGACACATGACACTCACCGGAAACTGGTCCTACCCCACCGCCATCAAATTCGGCGCGGGCCGCATTGCAGAACTGCCGGAAGCCTGTGCGGCGGCGGGGATGAAGTGTCCCTTGCTGGTCACGGATAAGGGCCTCGCCGCCCTGCCGATCACGGCACAGACCCTCGATGTTCTGGACGCGGCGGGGCTGGGCCGGGCGATGTTCGCCGAGGTCGACCCGAACCCGACCGAACTCAACCTCGACGCGGGCATCGCGGCCTATAAGGCTGGCGGCCATGACGGTGTCATCGCCTTTGGCGGCGGGTCCGGTCTCGATCTGGGCAAGATGGTCGCCTTCATGGCGGGTCAGACGCGCCCGCTTTGGGATTTCGAGGATATTGGCGACTGGTGGACCCGCGCCGACGCCAATGCCATCGCGCCCATCGTTGCTGTCCCGACCACCGCCGGAACCGGTTCCGAGGTTGGCCGCGCGAGCGTTATCACCAACAGCCAGTCCCATGTGAAGAAGATCATCTTCCACCCCAAAGTGCTGCCCGCCGTCGTCATCGCCGACCCGGAGCTGACCGTCGGAATGCCGCAAATCATTACCGCAGGCACCGGCATGGACGCCTTCGCCCATTGTCTGGAGGCATTCTCCTCGCCCCATTACCACCCCATGAGCCAGGGCATCGCGCTGGAGGGTATGCGGCTGGTGAAGGACTACCTGCCCCGCGCCTTTGCCGATGGCACCGACATCGAAGCCCGCGCCCATATGATGAGCGCGGCGATGATGGGGGCGACGGCGTTTCAAAAAGGGCTGGGCGCGGTCCACGCCGTCTCGCACCCGGTCGGCGCGATCTACAACACCCATCACGGGATGACGAACGCCGTCGTCATCCCACCCGTGCTGACCATGAACCGCGAGGCCATCGAAGACCGCATAGCTCAGGCCGCTAGCTATCTGGGCATCGAGGGCGGGTATTCGGGGTTTTTCGATTACGTCCTGGACCTGCGCGAGGCACTCGGCGTGCCCGATAAGCTGTCGGCGCTGGGCGCGGGGACTGACCGTATCGACGATATGGTCGCGATGGCATTGGAAGACCCGAGTGCGGGGGGTAATCCCGTCGAAATGACCCGCGACAACACAAGGGCGTTGTTCGAAGCCTGTATCTGAAGACAGGCGGCGCGCAGTCGGGTCAGTTCAGGTCGATGCCGGGAAAGCCATTCATTGTCTCAAGGTCGTACTCATAGGATGACGCGGAGGGGGCCGAGGCAGCGCCGCTGCGCTTCAGCTGGTCCGCGCTGATATAAACGAAATCGCCGTCAACGACGGTATATCCGGGCTGCTGCAAGGTCGCCGCCGCCGCCAGTTCTGCCGACTCCCGAGCCGTCTGGATCGCGACCGGGAACGCGGCACTCTCTGCCGGTGCCGCCCTGAACCGGTTGTAATCCGGCGTCAGGACCGCCGTCGGATCAATCGGATCCGACTCATAGGCAATCTGGCTCTCAATCGGGCTGTAGAGGGCCGCGCCATCCCCCGGCGTGCCGAATTCATAGGCCGGTTCGACATCGTAGAGGTCGCTCGCAGCGGGCTGCGGCGTGGTGAACTCATAGCCGTTAACCGGGGCGGGCGGCGCGGTGTAAAGCTCGGTCGCGGGCAGCTCGATCGACTCGGACGTGCCGTAGGAAATGTTGCCGTCATCGTCGAGCGCATAGGTCCAGGGATCGGGCTGTGCCACTTCGTCGACGGGCTCGGGGACATAGGTCGACTGGATCGCCGGTGTGATGCTCTCGCCGACGAGACCGTAGGAATAGCTTTCCTGTATCGGGGCAGGAGCAGGAGCGGCGGGCAGCGCATAACTTTCGACCGCAACCGGGGCCGTATAGGTCACGGGCGCTGGCGCAGCGTAGCTCTGGACGACCGGAGCGGTCTGGATCGCGGGCGCGGTGTAGGTTTGTGGCACGGCGGCCTGAATGCTCCGGGGTGCCTGATCGGCGTAATAGGCGTCGTCACCCGTATAGATCACGGTGCGCTGTTCGGTGGCATAGCCCTGATTGATCACCGGTGCCGCATAGGTCGTCTGGCGCGGCGGCGTGTAGGCGACCGGGGCCTGCGCCACGGAACGTGCTGATGCCATGCCAAGCACACCAAGGCGGCGGGCCGCGACCTCGGTGATGCCATCCTGGGTGACCCCGCCCGCATTCCAGACGCGGATCGACCCAGTGCGCGTTGTCTGAATGCGCTCATAGATTTCAATGGCTTGCGCGGTGCGACCGGTCTGCTCATAGACTTCGGCAAGGCCCAGCAGCGCGGTGCCATTCGACGGGTTGCCGTCCAGAACCCGTGCATAGGCCGCTTCGGCAGTCCCGTAATCACCCGAGAGATAGGCATTCTGACCTTGCGTCAGAGGATCGACAGCCGATGGGCCCTGGGACGAGCACGCCGTGAGCACGGCAAACAGGCTGGCAGCAGTGAGAAAACGATAAGACATGGTCGAGACACTCCGAGGACTGCGTTTTTCGGTACGGAGGGCACGTCCTGTGCAGGTTTAGGCCAGTTTGGAACACTGGACATAACCGGATCGGTATGCTTTCCGCTTTCTCCACCAAGCTCTGCAAAGGAGAGGCCAGATGCCGGTTCTGATGCCGACCGCAATCGAAGGGCGCGTCGCGGGTCTGTTCGTAAACCATGATCGCGATACCGACCTTGAAAGCGCGCCGCTGAATAGCGTCGATGTCGGGTATGAAGGTTTTATCGGCGAGGCCCATGGCGGCCTGACGCGGCCCTCGTGCTCTCGGGTAAAGCTGCAATACCCGCGCGGCACCGAAATCCGCAATACACGGCAGATTTCGATCCTCAGCCGCGAGGAACTGGATGCGGTGGCCGCCGATATGGGCCTCGATACCATTGCGCCGGAATGGGTCGGCGCGAACCTGATACTTGAGGGGATTCCCGCCCTGACCCAACTACCGCCCAGCAGTCGGCTGATCTTTTCAGGCGGGGTTTCCCTTGTCGTGGATATGGAAAACGGCCCGTGCCGCTTTGCCGCCGAACAGATCGAGACGCATCGCCCCGGCAAGGGGATGCGGTTTGCCAAGGTTGCCGATGGCCGCCGCGGCGTGACTGCATGGGTTGAAAAGACCGGGACCATGGCGCTCGGCGAAACCGTCCGCCTGCACATCCCGCCCCAGCGGATTTATGAACCAGCGCTCAAAAAGGCGCGATAGGACGCGGCATCGGCTTGGGATGGTGCAGCGCATCGTCATGCTGCGCGATACGGCTCGGTTCCTTGGATTAGGACAGAGCCTTGATCCAACGGTGAGAGCATCGTCTTGAGGCGCTGTCACGGGGTCGTCGTCTTTTACCCGATTTCAGTCCGGCCTTGGTTGGCACGTGGCGGGCTGCATGACGCGGCTCATCCCGGTTTGATCGGGCTTGAAGGGCAGCACGAGCACTTCGTATTCGACATCGTCGTGGCCGTCCCAGCACAGTGTCTTTCGCGCATATTGCGGCGCGGCGAATTCGATCGCCCGGCCCACGCGCGTGACGATGTCGCAATAGTTCACGTGCCCTGCCGCATCCGACCGCAAGGCTTCGAGATTCAGCGGGCGGCCATTACCGATATTCTTCGTCAGATGATCGCCATAGAGCGTGAACTCGACCTCGCCCGCGCGCCAGTCGCCGACATGCAGAATGCTGACCTTGGATAAATAGCGAGAAATCATCGCCGGATTGAACATGGCCCAATCCGGTAACCGGTCGCCGCTTTCACGCGGCAGCTCGAGCCACATTTCGCCGATGGCCCGCAAGTCGGGACACTCGATCACGTCCAGCGGCAATTCGTTGATGACTTCGTCCAACACCAGCGGTGCAGATGTTTTCCGCACAGGTTCCGCTGTGAACGATTCAGCCCAGTTAAAACTCATAACAAGCCATCCAGTAGATTTCTCGTCAACCGTGCATCTACTTGGTTAACACGTAGTGAACAACTACTCAGCAGCCGTCCGCGCGGCCTCGGGCGAGGTCGAGTCATGGCGCGCCCGCGCGGTACTTGGCACGACCGAACCAAAGGGCCGGTTCGATGGCGGCGCACCGACATAGCGGCCAATCCGTGCCGCCTCACGCTGGCGGCGCTTCGGCAATGACAGCGCATGACGCAATGATTTCAGTGACATACGAATATCATGCTCGATCGCGACGACGGCGGGCGTCACCAACAGGACAAGCACGACACCAAAGCCAAGGCCGAAGGCCAGCGTCACCACGGTCGGTTTCAGGAACAAAGCCTGCCTGCTCGTTTCAAATAACAAAGGCGCGAGGCCGCCCACCGTCGTCAGTGTCGTCAGCACGACGGCGCGTAATCTGTCGGTCGCGCCATCGACAATACTGGGAATCATCCCGCGATTCTCTGCATGTTCATCGACGGTCGTAACCAGCACGATGGAGTCGTTGATGATGATACCGGCCATGCCGATCAACCCCACCACCGAGAACATACTGAGGGACAGACCGAACCAATAGTGGCCCCAGATCGCGCCGATAAACCCGAATGGGATCACCAGCATCACCACCACAGGCCGGACCCAGGATGCAAAGACCCAGGCCAGCGTCAGATAAATGCCCGCAAGGCCCAGCGCAAAGCCAACCAGCGCGTCGGTCAGGAACTCATTCTCATCGGCGCGCAATCCGCCCTGCTCGTAGGCGACGCCGTATTCCGAGGCAATCGCAGGCAGCAACCGGCTCTCAAGAACCTCCCGCACTTCAGCGGCGGCACCCGGAATATCCTCTTCGACCTCGCCGGTCACGGTCGCGACGCGCAGGCCGTTCTCGCGCCGGATGGCGGCAAAGCCTTGCCGAGTCCGCACGTCGGCAATCTCGCCCAGCGAGACGATGGCCCCGCTGTCGGTACGAATGCGCGCGGATGACAGATAGTCGGCCCCGATCTCGCCGCGCGGCGGTTCGACCTGCACGGTAATCTGGCGCGCATTGCGGGCAAACTCTGCCGCCTCGACGCCATTCAGCCGCGCGCGGATTTCAGATCCGAGGCTCTGGGTCGTAAAGCCCAGCGCCTCGCCGCGCGGGGTCAAGGTCAGGATCAGCTCGGTTTTGTCATAGACCAGCGTGTCGTCCAGCCCGCTGACACCGGGCACATCGGCCAGACCCGCCTTCAACGCCTCAGCCGCCGCCTTGAGCGTAAAGGCATCGGCACCGGTAAACTTGACGTCGATGGCATCGCCGCCGGGGCCGGACCGCGCCGAGCGCAGGGACAGGGTCTCCACCAAGGGCGAGGCGACGATTTCCTTGTCCCATGCCGCCATGAACTCGAAGGACGAATAGGGGCGCAGGTCCGCGTCAATCAGAGCCGCCTGAAACCCGCCGAGCAAATCGGCATCCTTGTTATCTCCGGCAGAAAACCGCCAACCGACCGTGCCGCCGAGGGTCGCTTGGGAGAAATCAACCGGCGCAACGCCGTGCTCTTCGGCATAGCGCGCGTCGACGACTTTCAGCGCCCGGTTCATCTCATCCAGCATCGCCTTGGTATCCGCGCGGGTAGCGGAGGCGTCCATGATGACATTGGCCGACAGCGTGCCTTGCTCGGGCCGCGAGAAGAACTCCCACTTCACCGCACCGCTGGCGAACAGACCGAATGAATAGAGCAAGGCAGCAATGGCGAGTGACAAGGTCAGATACCGCAGCCGCACGACCCAATAGATGAAGGGCCGAAACAGCGTCTCGCGCACCCAGCTAAAGCCGCGATTGAAAGCCCGACTCGGCGCATCATACCAAGCCTCGCGGTTCTTGGCCGCCAAAGCGTGCTTCATGTGATTGGGCAGGATCAGGAACGACTCGATCAGGCTGGCGATAATCACCGCCGAGACCACAAAAGGTATCGCCGCGATCAATGCGCCAAACCGTCCGCCGATCAGGATCAGAGCGGAAAAGGCGATGACCGTCGTGATCGAGGCACTGACGACCGGGGCCGCCATCCGCCGCGCGGCGCGCGTTGCCGCCACATCCGGCGGCACGCCCTTTCGCGCCAGATCATCCGCATGTTCGCCCACCACGATGGCATCATCAACGATAATCCCGAGCGAGATAATCATCCCAAACATCGAGATCATGTTGAGGGTCTGCCCGCTCGCATACATCAGCGCCACGGTCGCCGCGATGGCAATCGGGATGCCCGCCGCGACCCAGAACGCCGTGCGCGCCGACAGGAAAAGGAACAAGAGGGCGAGCACCAAGAGCAGCCCTGTCAGGCCGTTATTGGTCAGCATAGTCAGCCGGTCATAGATCGGTTCCGCCCGGCTCCGCGCGCCGATAATCTCGACCCCGGCGGGCAGGCTCGGGGCCATCTCGGCGATCACTTTATCGGCGATCTCTTGAATTTTCAGGGCATCGCCGGTCGCGTCCCGCTGCACCGACACGATAAGCGTCGGCACGCCGTCGCGGAAAATCTGTTCGCTATCCTCGAACCCGGCATCGACCACGTCGGCCACATCGCGCAGGCGCAGCTTTGCGCCTTCCGCCGACGAGCGCAGAATCGTATCGCCGATCTGCTCCAGCGAGCGCCGGTCCTCGCCCGACCGCACCCGTACCGCGCTGGCATCAATATCGCCGGACGGCGTGCCGGTGACACCAGCCCCGACGATATTAGCCACTTCGCGCAGGGTAATGTCGTGGCGAAGGCGCGATTCTTCAGACACCAGCACCTTGATGACGCCCTCGGGCACCCCTGCGATACTCGTGCGCGGCACGCCGGCCTGAAACAAGCGCGCGACGAATTCGTCGGAATAATCAATCAGGCGCTCTATGCCGACATTGCCCGTGATCGCGACGTCAAGAACCCGGTCGGTAAAGGCAAAGCGCGTGACCGTGGGGTCTTCGGCCTCGGCGGGCAGAGTCGTAACACCGTCCACCGCCGACTGCACCTCATCGGCGGCGCGGCCCATATCCCAGCCATCCTGAAAGGTCAGCGAGATACTGGCACTGCCCTCGCGAGAGGTCGAAATCGCCTCCTCAACGCCCTGAATCGCCAGCAAGGGCGGCTCCAGCACCGACACAATGCCTTCATCGACATCGGCGGCCCCGGCTCCCTCCCAGGCGACCGCGACGGTCACTTGCTCGCGCACAATATCAGGGAAGAACTGTGCCCGCAGATTCAGCGCACCGAAAAGACCCGCGAGCAGCATCAGCAACAACAGCAGGTTCGCCGCCGTCTTGTGGCGCACGAAATAGCCGAGGAAGCCGCCGGTATCAGATGTGGACGAACCACTCATGATCCGGGCCTCCCGCCACCACGCCCGCCCCGACCCTTGCCTTTACTCTCACGCTTTTCGGCCTCGGCAGCCGCCGCCTCTTCCGGCGATTGAACCTTGATCCCCTCGCCCAGTTGCGGGCGGCGCTCGGCGACGATGCGCGAGCC
>CALGNO010000170.1 GCA_937958625.1 uncultured Neomegalonema sp. | reverse complement strand
GGAACGTCGTTCCGGGCATCGCAATGCCGACGCATCACGCGCTTGCCCGCTTCGATCAGCGCCTCCTCCCAAAGCGCGGCACGGGGCGGGAGGGCGGCACAGGCCACCTGCTCACCGATATCGATGGCGGTGACGACGGCGAGGGGCGCACCGGCCTGCCCCGCGATCTGCGCGCAGGAGGCGAGGGACAGCAGGGCGGCGATAGACAGTCGGATCATGTCCTGTCCTTTCGGGAGACGAAGCGGTCGAGTGATTTCTTGGTATCTTCGTCCAGAGGCTGCGCCTTGGGCGGCAACCATGTGGACGGATGCCAGATCGACCATTCGGGCCGATCCGGCTTGCCGCGCCGGTCATCGATATTCTTCGAGGGCGGGCGCTTGCGGGTCAGGTAGGGAAACACTACCCGACTTTCTTAACGTTACCATTACTCGCCTTCACCGCTTCTTCTTGCGCTTTGTTGAGTTTGAGCAGAATTTTCTCGGCTTCCGCGTCAGAAACCACACTGACTTGACGGTCGGCAAAGGGGTTCACTCCTTTGCTCCGCTCAAATCGCTCCGCCCATTCGGAAAGATTTTTTTCGGTTTCTTTGGACGTCTTAGCGGCTACACCAATAGGCAGTTCCTGAACGCCAAGAATTGTTTCGCTATGGGATATTTTCATTTTCATTTTATGGACCTCTTTCTATGCGCGAATAAGATTAGGCGCGTACCAAGCGCCGCCGGAGTTTGCTGTCTGACTATCGTTGGAGACCGGGAAATCGAGTGGCCCTCTACTACTAAGCTGCAAACGCAACTCGTCTGGAAGAAAACTCTCTTGCAGCTCAACCGGGACGTTGGTGTACATCGTGATTTGCGGAAAGTACGTGTCGTTGAAAGTGAAAGTTCCGTGGAAGTTCAGAACGGGGAAGGGAAGAAGCCAAAGCGTGTCAGAAAACTGGAACGCAGTCTGATAGCCCCATGCCTCGTAGAACCCGTCGTCTTTTTCGCGGAATGTGCGCCCGAAACGATTGTTCTGGACGTTGCTAACTACACGCCAGCGCAGGTCTTCGTCGGCACAAAGCTCGTAATCTTCGCCGGGACGGACGAAAGACGACGTGTGTGTGCCGTGCAGTATTTCGGTCTTTTCGATATCTCGTACGCGATAAGTGCCATAACGTGGCCCCAGCACCTCAACGCTCTCCGTCATATAATCTCCGGTGACTTGGAGCGAATACCGCTCGCCTTTGCATTTTGCAGTCGGTAGAGTGTGCTGCGTAGCACCACTGGGCGCGGCAGCTACTTCTTCGCAAATTTTCCGAGTGTGGACCAAGAAGTCTTTCGGAGCGTAGATTTTTTCGCCGCTCGTTTCGTCCTGCACTTTGAGAGCCGCCTGCACGCAATCGCGCCCCACCACGTTGCCCTCCGGATCGGTGAACGGGCCGGGGATCGTCCAGGATGTCGAGACACCCCCCGCCATGTGAGTGATCGTGATAGCGCCCGTAGCCGGATCGACCACCTGCGACAGTTCCGACACCAGATCGCAAAGATCGAGCGTGACGGTCTCGCCATCCGATTTCGGCAGCGTCACCTGACACGCGCCATCGACGGCATAGGTTCCAGAGTTCACGGACACGTCATCGGGGAGAGTGGCGGTGCCGACAAGCGGGTCGCCTTCGTTCAGGACAACGGTGCCTGTAAGCACGCCATCCACGACGGAGAGCGAGAACGCAGTCGGGAAAGTGTTCGTGTCGATGGCGTCTTTCAGTGCATCGAGTTTCGCGGCGTTCGCGGGATCGGCGATGGCATCGACAACCGCGCAGAGAGCGGCGTCGGGGTCGAGGTTGGAGGACGCGGGAATTTCCTCCCACACGGGCTTGCAGCTTTCCGGGTCGATGGACGTGACCTTCACCTGCGTGTCATCGGGCAGCGTCACGGTCATGCCGACGAATGCGCCTTCGATGGGTTCCGGGCAGTACCCGCTCCAGGCTTCCATCTGCGCCATGCCATCGGCGTTCCAGATCAGCCCGCCGACAGGCAGGGTGTCCATACCCACGCCGGTTAGCGACCCTGCATGGACGGCCTTCGCGCACCCGTTGATAAACGGCGCGACCTTGCCCATGCACTCGGGGTCGTAGCACTCGGGGCCGGGTAGTGGGCATGGTGGCGGCTTGTTGTAGTTGCGACCGGACATATCAGGCCTCCTTATTCGACGGTGAGAAGGCGCTGCGCGGCATCGCCGCCGTTATCGCCGCGCCCGTCATCGGGATCGGACGCGGAAGCGGAGGCGGGGCCGTTCGGTTCTTGCGGGTTGCCGGGGGCGGGAAGGATGTTCGTGCCACATGCGCCAAGAGCGAGGGCAATCAGGATCGCGGAAAGCGATTTCATGGTGTGTCTCCGTTGAGTTGCCGACGCGCGGCGTGGATGGCGAGGCAGGGCTTGCAGGCTCCGCACTCGTGGGGTTTGGGGTCGCGGCAGGACCACGTCTGATCGGCGAGCGATCCGAGGTCTTGCAGTTGTTGCAGGCGCGAGGGGGCAGGATCGGGCCACACGATCCGTGGACGCGACCCTCCGCGATAGACCGCCCAGAGAAGCCGGTCCCAGCATTCACGGCGGTTTTCGAGCGACGACTGGATCGCGGCATCATCGTCGCAATTCGCGCCAAGCCAGATTTCATGCCGCGCGTTCATGCCGAGGGAGCGGGCCATCTGGGCGGCGATGAACACCGCGTTGATCGTGTCGAGCGTCCCCATCGTCGATGCGGAGATATCGAGCGCTGCATCGTGGAACGTGGCGGAAGGGAAGTGCGGTCGCAGCCTTGCCCGCGCCTCGGCCTCCCGTGTCGCACGGGCCTGTTCGCCATGGGTGTAGAGGGCGATGCTCAAGGCGTTGATCGCGCCAAGTTCGCGAAGCGCCCATGTGCTGTCCAGACCGCCGGACCACAGCAACAGGGGCTTCAGCAAGCGGTCTTTTTCCCGACTATCGGGCAATCACCCTCGGTGCCGGAATTGCTGCCATCGCAACTGTTCTGCGCCTCCCAGGTGCCGGATACATTGAAGAAAGCGTTGATCTGCGTCGAAACGTCGTCCCCGACATTGACCGTGGCTTGACCGCCGGTAATCGTAAGAACGGTGCCGATGGGCCGCACGACGCCATCGGCATCGGCATCGCACGTATCGCCGCCACCGCCGCCCGGATCGGTGCCGCCATCGCCGCTTGCGATAGGGCAGCCCGCGATGGCGGTCACGTTCCCGTCATCGTCTTTGGTAAGAGCAGCGAGAATGCCGTCTTGAACCGCCTTCAAGATCGCGCGGCATAGCTGGTCATAGGTCGCCGGGTTCGCGCAATCGAGTGCAACCGGTTCTTCACCGAGGAGCTTCGCAATCGCCGTAATGAGTTCCATCGACATTGCGTTCAGATGGGCGGTATCGGCCACATCGCAGTCAGCATATATCGCAGTCCCCGCACAGGATGCGGAGCCGGTGGCAGGTTCTTGCATGTCGGATACTCTCGTTTAGGCGTAGATGACTTCGACGCCAGCCGGGAAATACTTGAGGCGCAGCGCCTCGATTTTCGGGCAGATCATGGCTTCGCCGCAGGACAGCATGTCCTTGACCTGAACCTCGCCAAGCGGCGGAACGGGGACGGCCGCCAGATCGCAGCCGGTAATCGTGATGCGAGGGCCGTAGGGACAGAGCGGGTCTTTGCCGATTTCATGGCAGGCGATAGGAAGACCGCCCGGATCGTATTCCAGCGTCACGTCCAGACCGATAAAATCCATCAGCCAGCGCAGCCATTCGATTGAGCCGATAGAGCAGTCGCCGCCCTCTACCCATTCGCAAAGCTTGTCATGCGTCAGGCCCACGCATTCGAGCGGGAAATTGAAGGCCAGCGCGTGACGCTCCAAAAGCGTCCGGGGAGCGACGTATCCCACGGGCTGACACGTCGGGAGTGGAGCCGGAACGTCACACGCTGGGTCATACCCCGGCGAGCAGGGTATAGCGTTGGCATAGAGGCAGCAGAGGCAGTCTTCCAATTCCTTGAAGATCGCCGCCACTGCCAGCCAGAATTTCGTAAAGCATCGGTCGGGGTTTTCGAGGCTGTAGGGCTTGCCCGGTGGCAGGAGTTCCTGAACAAGCGCCTGAAACTCGTCTTCCGTTCGCCCGCACCGCGCGCTTCCGCAGATGCTCATATCAGCGTGACCGTCGCGGTCGTGAATACGCCGCCGCCTTTCGGTACGAAATCACCCGGCGCAAGGGTGAACCGGAATCCCGGACACAGCGCGCGGATAATCAACGCCAGATCGTCACGCAGGATGGTTTCGCCGAGTTGCGCCGTCTGTATCAGCCACGACCGCAGACCGGCCTCCAGCGTCGGGATATCGCACTGCACGCCCGATATGCAGGACAGTTCAATGCCGAGGTTCTGCGCGCAGATCGGTTTCACCTTCACGTTCGCCAGCGGGGCGAGGCATGGGTCGTCCAGAAAAGAGGCGACTGATACGGCATCATCAGCTTGCGGCTGGCTGTCCGGATAGCAGGCATCCATCGCGAAGCAGAATTCCAACACACCGCAACATTCGCGAATCCATACCCGCGTTACGCCGGGAGCGGTCGCGATGCGGTCGCGGATATCGCAGGGCGAATTTGCAGAGGGGCGGCGGGGATCGGCAAGGATGATGCGGCGGCGGAAGTCGTCGTCACACTCGATATCGCAGCCGCCGGTTATGCCGCCGGGCCCGACCTCCAATGTCACGCCGTCCGCGAAGTCCTCCAGATCGGTTCCGGCTGGGTAGTTCCCGAGCGCGCCTTCCGTGGTGGCCTCCACCCAAACCCATGCACAGCCGCCCACAATGGTGGCGGGTCCGGTCGCGCAGGTATCCAGCCCTTCGGACGGGCAGGCGTCGAGTTCGCAGATCAGGACTGTCTCGCAGTCGTCGGAAGGCGGTACGGCAGGGCCGAGAATGGCGTAGCCGAACCCGTCGCATCGCGTGATTGCCCCCGTGATGATAGCGCCATCGTCGCCGCTGGCCTTGACCGCGCCCGCCGCTTTCTTCGCGGGGCGGCGGAACACGCCGAACGGTGCGCCGATGCGGTCCAGATTCTCACCGATGGCCGTGTCAGGCATCAGCCGCGCGTCGATATCGTTCCTTGCGCCGCGCGCGAATTGCGAGATCAGCCCGCCGATGGTGATGGCGGTCATGTTGATGTTGTTGTTCGGGAGCGCGGCAACGGCACCGAATTGGGCCTGAAACGTCCGCAGGGTGTGGTTGATGACCTCGCGTTCCGTCATGTTCACGAGATCAGCCATTCCATAACCTCTCGAAGCGGTCGGAGAAAACAACATCGCCGGAGCGGCTGCAAAGTTCGATATCGATCACGGGCTGACCATCCACGATATCACCGAAGACCCGCAGACCACCGATTGCGCCGATATCGCGTAGCCACTCCAGCGCCTCGCGCGTGTAGCGTTCGGCGCGGGCGATAAAGTCATCGTTCACGGACTTGCCGTCCAGCGTCCAGAGGCGGGAACCTGCCCCGTTGGGCATGAATTCAGCACCCCACCAGCCACCAGCGGGAGAGCGTTCGGTGTCTTTCGCGTTCATCATCAGCGATGTGATGACGGCATCGCGCAGTTCGTTCTCAGGCGGTTGCAGGTCGCAGCTTTCGAAATGCCAGTCGGGAGGCGCGCCGCACCCGCATTCTTCAGGCGGGATTTGCCAGCCCCACGGGACGCGGGTTTGTGGGACACAGGCCATTATATCGGCCCCCCGCTCGTACTGCCGCCGGACTGCACGCCCGTATGCCGATGCGTATCCCACTCGACGCCGTTGATGGTCACCTTGGTCCCCGAAATATCGATTGAGCCATCCTCCTTGAATCGGATGCGCTGGCCCTTGATCCCCCAAAAGATCACATCACCCGCGTAGTCCGTGGGTGGACGAGCATTGCCGCCGGTAACGCCAGTCGCGTAAGCAAGGTCTTCATCGCCTTGCTCGCTGAAATAGACCACCTCTCCGTTCGCCGGGGGCTGGTACGAAAAGCCATAGGGCAGGAACAGTTCAACGGGCGTCCGGTCGTGCGACCCGCGAACCATCAGGCGCGGGTTTTTCCGCTCATCATAGGATACCACCACGCCGCGCCGAATAACAGCCCATATGCGCCGGGTCAGCTTGCGGAGGCGGTCGTCCAGGCTCATAAATTCCACCCCGAGTAATCCGCCGCGTTCGCCGCAGCAACGGGCGTTGCCGCCACCGCCACGGCGCGGGACGACCGCCTCGACCGCGACAGGCGCGACCGCGTGCGGGGTTCGGTTTCGTATGCCTCAACCGGCTTCAACAGCAGCCGAGTAGTGTCGCCCTCATCATTGTCGGAGCGGAACGATACCCCCGCGATCAGCAGTTCGCGGTGAACATTGTGATAGGGCCGGTCAACCCATACCCGCGTATTCGTCCGCCATAACGCGCCGTTCGGGTCCGTGAAGCACGGGACGGAAAGTTCCATCCGCAGGCTGTCGCCACGGTCCCGAGCGCGCTGCCATTGGATGCGGCGCAATGCATCTTCCTCGTCTACCGATCCTTCGGGCTGCACCAGCCGGGGGCGGTATCGGCCCACCAGATCGTCGGTGATGAACGCCCGCACATCGGCAGGTTCGTTCGGGTCCGCGTCGTCGTAGCCGTGGCGCTGGCCTCGCGCATGGTATTCACTGAACCGGCGTGTGTAATCGTGGATCGTCTCGGTATCGCGCGGGCAATGGATCGTGAAGCCGACACGCTCATTCGATGCGCGCTGGAACCGGATAGAACCGTCCGGCAGAGCGTGCAGGATAGCGCCCTCGCGACGTGCAAGGATATCCAATATCTCGAAAGCGGTGTCGCCGATTGTGGCGCGGTATTCCTCGATTGTATCCAGCGAGATATCGCTTTGAATGTCGATTCCGAACCCGCCGCCGAAGCGTGACACCACATCCCGCGCAACCTCAAGCGCGGTCTGGTTTTGCCAGAGCCAGCCGTCCAATCCTTCACGAACGTGGTGGCAGTCCACCAGATCACCACCGACTGAGCGGCCCGTGATGTTGACGACGGCCTGCGTCGGGTCTTGTATCGGGTTGTCCGTATCCACGAATCCGGTAAGCAGCAGTTGTTGGTTCCCGCCGTCATCGTTCACCGCGTAGACCCGCACGGGCGTCTGTGGGTAGAGCGGGAACGGCTCGTCCGCGAATTGCTCGCAGCGTCCGATGTTCGTCATTTCGATGCTGAAACCAGCCGCGATGTTGTTCAATTCATAGCTGACTTCGGTTGCGATCCACCCGCGCCATTCACCGGGATTGACCGGCACGGCATCGGTGGAGCCGGTTCTCACGACAATCGGCATCAGGAGGCCGCGTAGCAGGGTTCGGCAGGCATGGCCGTGAGAGCGTTGTTGAGCATGGCCAGTTCGTTCGCCCGCCCGATATCGCAGTAAATATCATGCGCCAGCACCAGCGAAGTCTGCCGGGTCGTAGCAGTCCATATTTTCAGCGGCGGCAAGTCAGCCGGAATCTGTGACGCGATGGTCAGGATGCACTGGATATCGCGGGCAATCTGCGGATCGTCCGATGGCGTATCGAAGCGGGTCAGCTCGTTGGCGTAGGTGGCCAGCCGGTCAACCGCGTCCTGCGCGTGTTCACGGGTCGGGTATGGCTGGTTTATCACCACCGCCGCAAGGCGCGCGAAGGACGTGCGGGCCAACAGGGCGGCAAGCGCGTTGCTGTTTTCGATGGCCACCGCAGCGCCGGGGCTGTTCGGGTCGATAGGCGCAAGGTCGATGAAGATATTGCGGGTGTAGAACGCCTCCGCGCGGGCATCGCTGAACGTGTCGTCCACGCTATCGAAAATCGCGGCGAGGTTATCGTCATGCAGTTCGGACACGATGCCGAACGCATCGGGGGCGCTCAGATCGATCAGCGCGCCGGGTTGATACGCGACACGGTAACTGTCGCCGAGATAGCCCCACACCGCCCCAGCGTCGGCTATGGCCGATCCTACAGCCACCGCGCGCTCATTGGCGACGCCGAACGTCGTGGTGAACGACGCCGCGCTATCCGCCTCCAGTTGCTCGATAGCATCCGCGAAGGCTGCAAGCGGTGAGGCCGTCGCAATGGGATAGGGTTCCTCGCCTGCCTCAACGAAGGTCGCGGTGAATTCGGTGCCGAGGATGTTCTTGTTCGGCGTGATGTTCCACGTCTCGACATAGGCCGTGAAATCTTCGTTCTGCCACGGGTCATAGAGCCGACCGGGGCCGCGCCTTTGTTGCGAGTGCTTGAACGCATCCCGGAAGTCCCGCACACGGTCGCGCAGGCGGTCGCCGCAGATGTAGCCCCGAACGGTCCAGCGTTGCTCTTCGCAGCCGAGCGGCTTTACGGAATGCGTGTCACGGTCTACGTATTTGTGGATGGCGAGACGGTTGCCGCCGCTATGGCCTTCGTCCAGCCACTCGAATTCCAGCCCACGCCATTGAGCGCGAGAGGTGCGCATGATTTCGCAACTGCTCATGACTCACAACTCCGAAGGGATAGCCCATGGCAAACGAAGGCAGAAAGTCGCCGTCTGAAGTGTTGTTCGGTGCCGCTATTGGCATCGGACTGCTGTATTTTCTGTGGAATATTGCACCCGGTGTGCTCTGGGATTATCTTACGCCACCGACCAAGAACGCTACAGCCGCACCGGTTGAAGAAAAGCCCGCCGCCATCACGGAAGATAAGCCTGCGATACTTTCTCCCGGAACGGCTTATCGCCTTTGCCTTGCAAGAGCGAAAGAGCTGGCTGCGCACCCATCTACTGTATCGGCTTCGTCTTGGGAGCTTGAGATCGCCAGAAGCGAAGACGGGGAAACGACTTACGCAACCATCCCCTTCAGAGCAAAGAACAGCTTCAATCTAGAGAAATCCCACACTATAATATGCAAGTTTGACGGCGACGAAATCGTTCAGGCCGAAGCGGCGGAAGGTTAGTTCTGCTCAATCATCGTTGCCCCGACGTTCTGGACCAGATTGCCGCGACGACGGACGGTGACGCCGGTTGGCTTGACCCGCAAGCTGTCGTCGCTCTCAACTTTCGAGGTAACCTCGACCTCTATCTTGTCCGTCGCTGGCCTGCGTGGCGTGGCCAGTGTCGGGCGCTCCGTCCCGCCTGCGTTGCGTATAAGCTGGATTAGGCTGGCCGCACCCCCAAGACCCCGCTCACGAGGCTCCGGGGCAACCACTTTGACCGGCGTGGGAAGAACATTGACTGTTGGTGGCGAAACATTCACCGGAGGCATGGGCGCAGGAAGCACGGTGACAGGCGTTGGCGATACGTTGATAACCGGAGGCGGGATATCCAGCGCCGAACGACGCTCAAGGTCAGCCGCGATAGGGGGCGCTCCAACCCTCGCGCGAAGCCTCTCATCCGTTATGCGGAATGCCCCAAGCGAGTCCGTGGCTTTCACGATCCCACGCAGGATCGCATCGCTCGCTTTGCTGGTTACTTCCTTTTTGGCCTTTTCACGGGCAGCTTCGCGCTCGATGCCACCGGCTTCTATTTCATCAGCGCGAGCATCGATCCGTTTGTTCAGTTCGGATATCCCGACCGCACCGGCAACCCCAACGATGCCGCCAAAAACTATACCCTTGCCCAGAGCAGCCGCTAGGCGGCTATGTCGTTTCTGGATAGTATCAAAGTCAGAAACCACCCCAACCTTCGCAAGTGCCGACGATGTGGCAATGCCTGCGATAGCCGACCCTATGGCTATCGCCTGCCCCCCGACCGTCAGGACAAGGCTTGCCAAAGACAGCCCCTTGAAAATTAGCCACGCCTTGAAAACCTTGCCGATGACGCCTTCAATACCACCAAGGCTCTCGACAATCTCACCACCGCGCTTGATGACAACGCCAGCCTTCTCAACCCACTCTCCAGCCTTCGTGGCGATGCGGTCAAAGTCGATGCGATCCAGAGCCGCTGCGATCTTGTCGCTGTACTCATCCAGCTTCGTGCCAATCAGTTCACGGTTCGCCGCGACCCAGTCAGCAAGGCGAGTCAGAACGGGCGTCATCAGGGGCAGGAAGCGGGAGCCGATGGTATCAACAACGCCACGGATGGCGAAGTTCACGTTGGTCTGTGCATCCTTGTAGGCTTCGGCGTTGCGAAGGTCGCGATCCGTAATAGGCGCTCGGAATTTGTCCGCCTCGTCTCGCAGAGCCTTGAACGCATCGGTCCCGCCATCGGTCAAACGGATGATGGATTCCATCGCGCCACGAGATACACCCGCCGCTGCAAGGGCTGCCTTCGCCTGCTCATCGGGAAGGCTGGCCACTTTCGCGAGAAAGAGCTCAAAGGCTTCCTGATTGTCCGTCGTGTTCTTCAGTAGAGAAGCGAAAGCCGGATCGGTCTTTTTCAGGATCGCGTTCAGAGAACCCGTTCCGGCCCGCAACTCCCCGACGCGCTTGGTGAACGCGGTCAGGCCAGAGCGGAGCGTATCGAACGACGCGCCCTGCCTATCCGCGATGAATTTCAGGCGGTCCAGAGAGTCGGCAGAAAACCCGATTTGCCGAGAGAATTTGGCCTGCTCATCCCGAGCCGTGGCGTAGTTGTTCGCCATAGCCAAAGCGGCACCACCGGCGGCAATGCCAGCAAAGCCGAGAGTGCGAAGCCCACGTTCCAGAGGACGGGCAAGGTTGCCCACAGACCGAAGGCCGCGCGCCGCTGCGTTCAAACCACGGAAGGACCGGGCCGTCAGCTTGGCTTGGTTCATAATCCGCTTCATGACCGGGCTGGCCATGTCGTCGGCTTTGATGCGGGTGTGGACGGCGTAGTCAGTCCTCATCGTCGCCCCCCTGCATATCGTTGTGAACGCCGACCAGCATTTCGCGCCAGTCCAGCAAATCGTCCACGCTCATGGCGTCCAGAACAGCGATGGATTGCCCGCCGATATGTGGGCTGGCCAATTCCGCGCAGGCTTGCCGCACGACCCCGGCTATTCCTTCGGTGTCTGGAGACCGGTGAAAAAATCCTGCACCCGGTCGGCCAGCGCCATGTAGTCACGCGGTTCGAGCAGGTCCACGGCGTCGATGGGGAGCCTCGCCATGGCCGCGACGTATTGGGCGACCTTGCCGTGGTCGAGGACGAGGGATACGCTGTCCGGGTCCGTTCGCGATTGCTGCACCACGGTCGGCTCGCCAATGCGGCGGATGTCGCCCGTGTTGAGTTCGCGAAGGGTGAGAGACGCAATCGTCTCGCCACCATGCTTGATCGGCTCGGAGAGGGTAAATTCGGTCATGCTGCGGCCCGCCCGTAATTGTGCCGCGCGTTACAGGCCACGATTTCCAGATCGGAGATTGCACCATTACCGCCAACCGCCTGATTGGCCGCGCCGTTGATGTCGGCATCGATCAGCGTGATGGATTTCAGCACATCGGGATCGTCGCTGGTGCGGTTGCCGATCATCACGAGCGTAACCGTCAGGCCGCATCGTTCGGTCGGAAGCGGCTGGCACCCATCGAAAGAGCCGCCCGTGAACTTGTGCAGCATGTACTCGCCGGAGCGCGTCTTGCCGCCTGACATCGTCGCGGTTGTCGTGGTGATGACTCCACCCTCGATGTAATTGAAGCCGGTCATCGTGCCGTAGACCTCGCCATCGATGACGAGGTACATCGGCCCCCATACACACTTGCCCATTATGCAGCCTCCCCTTTGAGAATCGCGGTCTGGTTGAAATTGACGCAGCGCGAAGGTGCGAGGGGCCGGATCGCGAAGCTGTGGTTGAGGCAACACCGCTCGTCACGGGACGACTGCCAGTCGCCATCGCGCGGCGGGTTGTGCCAGCCGAAATCGGCCATTTCCTGCAACTTGCCCATGCCCCACGCTTCGGAGATCACGGGATTGATGATCTTCTGACCCGCGACCGGGAGGAAGTCGTCAGCCACAGAAACGGCATCGCCGAAATCTTCCTGCCAGCACTTTTTCAGGAACAGCGCGGCATTGCGATAGACGGCCAGCAGGTTGAAGTTCCGGTAACTGAGATCAGCCTGCCCGCCCGCGTCGTAGGTATAGGACGAGACGCCAACGTTGATCTGCACCGAACCATCCGCAAGAGTCTGGAGGTGCGTAAGCCCGTCGATTGCCGCCGCGTCGATGATGGTGGACGGAGGCACTTCGTCCTTGTCGGGCGGGGTCAGGCCGCGCACCGACACGCAGTCAACGGGCTTGTACGGGTCGTTCACAAGACCGGGCTGGACTTCCGCAGCGACCGCAGCCAAAAGCGTGGCGGGCTGTTCATCGAAATCCGTCGCGCCGATGGTCAGGATATGCGGGCCGTTCAGCGCCACCGCCGAAGCGATTTGGTCCGCGTAGACCTTATTCCCAGCGAAGGTATAGCCCCGCGTATAGCAGTCCGCACATGCCGCCCATTGCTCGCAGAGCCATTCGCGGAACGCGACCTGCGCCGCCGCGTCGGCATAGGGCATGACCACATCACAGAAGCAGTCTTCCCCGAGCGCATCCAGTGCCGCTTCGATATCGGGAGCGCCAGCGCCGGGAACGGTGTTGGCCACATCGCAGCCGACCGATGGCGTGATGCCGTAACGGCAGTATTCGTTGCGGACATTGAAGGCGGATGCGATGCCGGGGTTGATTGCCGTGATCGTTAGGGCGCTTCCTGCGGATGCCACGTAACCGGCCCCGGCATCCGCGTTGATCGCATCTGCGAATTTCTGCGCGACATCTTGCGCTGCATCTGAGGGCGTAATGCCCACGGTATAAATCTCACCGGCAACCATGATTTGCTTCAGGGTCGGAACGTCTACAGGCAAATCAGCGCCAAAGGTCACGGTCCAGGTATCGCGCGTGCCTGTGGGTGGAAGCGGCTGAACCCAAATCTTGGCATTGCGGTTCAGCGCGCGGATTCGTTTCACAGCAAGCGCTGCCTCGCAGCGGCTACCGAACAATTCGTCTTCGTCGTTGAAGACCTGAACCGGCTGAAGAGGGGCAGCCGTTCCCGCGAGAGCGCCGATCAGGGGCAGCGGAGTGTTACACATCTGCGCCAGAACAAGGATCGGGCAATCCGGGTTGAACGCCGCGCCGGTCACGTCGAACGTGAATTTCATCGCCTTGATGACGGAGGGGGCGGAAAAATCGCATTGAAAATCAGCCATCGGCCTTGGCCTCCTCTTTGACTTTGGATTTTGGCGCGGGCTTCTCTTCGGCTTTTGCGGCGGCTTCAATCACCTCAAGCGAGCCGTTGCTCGCGAGCCAGCGGTGGTGGCGGTCCATGCGCTCAACACCACCCTCGCGGATAGGCTGGCCATGCCGGTTGCGGATCGGACTTTTCGGGCGGACATTCACAGTCACAGCAGTCTCCATCGTTCTTGAAGAGAGGCACAGGGCGGCGGGCCTGTGCCTCGTCGGCATTGGCCTCGGTTTCGATTGTCATCGGGGGGTCACTCGTCGGGGTGGACGGGAGGGCAGTCGGGGTTGTTCGGCTCCACGAACATGAAGCGCGGCTTGCCAACCGGGATCGGGTCGCAGAGGGGGCGGGAGTGATCGACCACCACTTCCAGCTTGATCGTGAGTTGCCTAAGCATGACACCTTGGCCGATGCGGTCGGTGTCGCGTTCGTTGCGGGATTCGTAGCCGATGACCTTCTGGATATCCGCCGCACCGGACAGGCGGGCAAGGCGGATCATTACCGCCTCTTCAAGTTCATCGGCGGTATCTTCGCGCTCGTAATCCTTGCTGTCGCAGACGTAGAGTTCAACGATCAGGTTGAGCGTTCCACGTCCTCATTGCTGGCTGTTATCGTACCCGATATCCGCGAAATCGGTGTAAACCGCGATATAGACGGGGCAGCAGTTTTCCCGTTCAGCGTCTAGAAATCCGCTCGGGGAGTCGCCAAGGCATTTTGGGTCGATTATGGGCTGGCAGCGGCTGCAATCCCGCGCATACGGGACAGACGCATCTAGGAGCGCATCGCACACGCACTGGCGGATCAGGCTTCTCTGGCTCGGATACGTCAATGCACACATCCTCATCGCAAAGAAGGTCTTCGAGTTCGTCGTCAAAAGTCGGGTCGTATTCGGAGCAGCAACCCCGATGCTTGAGCATGACCTTGATGCCGCCGCGATGGTGACGAATGGCGCTCTCAACCGTGTAGGTCTGGACGCAAACGCTTATGCAGGAGCCGAATTCATCGGTGCGCCTGTTCTCCGCCCGGTATTGCCAGAGCGGCTGCACCACCTCACAGGCAAGCACCCATATCGTCGGCTGCGTGTCACGGACTTCCAGTTCCAGACCGCCCAGACCGGCATCGGCAGGCATGTCCTGAAAGATGACGCGCATCCATTCGGGGTCGCCGTTCTTGGGAAGGTGCTTGCCCCAATGACAGCCGCCCGATTTCCATTGGGCCTCAAAGCCTTTTTCGTATTTGCGCTGGAATGCGTCAGACATCAGGCGCGCTCCGTATTCCCCGCACACCTAAACTTAGCCACCCGGCTAAACGGGTGTAAGCTTGCCCATTCCGCCAGCATGGGCTGCGCGTACATCAGGCATTGCATCGGTGTTCTGGCGTCGGTGGTCAGTTCGATTTCGCGGCATCGCGCGGGGTTGTCGATCACCAGACCGCTTCGATAATGTCAGCCACGGTCGTCGGAAGGCCTTCCGGCTCGGCATACCAGACGCCTTGCTGGACAGGTTCGCCCCACATCAGCGTCCCGGC
>CALGNO010000169.1 GCA_937958625.1 uncultured Neomegalonema sp. | reverse complement strand
GGCAATCGCCTGACCCGGTCCGAAGCGGGTGCCGTCATTGGCCAGCTTGTGACGGGGGAAGCGCAGCTCGATCCGGTTCTTCTCGGACCAACGCAGGTAAGCCAGGAGCGCCACGGTCGTCAGATCGAGATAGGCGGTATCCTCCGCGCCCAGTGGCGAGACCTGATAGTTCGTCACCGCGCGCATGATCCGCATGGCCCCGCCCTGCACATCCATCGCCGTGATGCCCGAATGGAGCAGAAGCTCCTTCTCACCCTCATCGAATAGGGTCTCGGGCCGCCCCGGAACAATACCAACCAGCGGCAAGGTCCGAAGCTGGCGCGCCGGATCAATCTGGAACTGGAATTCGGCCACAGCGGCCATTGCCGCCGCGATCTTCCAAGGCGGCGATGGTGAACCCATCACCGGAACCGTGTTGACGAACTGGCTGTTGCGGCTCTCGCCCCATGTATAAAGGTCCGTTACCGATCCGCTGCGGACGGTAAAAGCTTTGCCGTCGCGTTGATCCTGCGCATCGAACCGCGCCTCAAGAAACGCATCGAGCACCGCGTAGTTCGCCGCATCGGTATAGGGGAAGATGATGCCGGTATACCATTCGCCCGTGACGGCCGCCAACGCGGGCGCGGCGTCAGGATTTCCAGCGCCGACAATCTCTGTCGCCACCGTCACCTTCAGGTTTGAGGGTGCGCGCTCATCGGCGTAGTGATTGAGCCGCAACGCAATATCGTTGCCTGCCTCGCCTTTATGCTTAGCGGTGCTGAGAATTTTGGCAGTGTCTGTGCCGTCAACGCTCAGGATCGACGCCAGCAACGGGTCGGTTGCCGCTGCAACCAGCGCGGCCGCGACATTAGCAGGCGTGTCATCCGTCGCCGTCGCCGCGCGAACACGGATATCGCCAACCCAGAGAACCGCCGTCCCTGCGCCGAAATCCTCAGCCGGATCAATCTTCGCGACCGTGGCCGATTTGACCGCAGCCACGCCCGCCGCCGCATCATCAAGACCAATCGCCCAAAATTCGGTGGTGTCATTGCCCGCCCGGAAAGTCTCGCAAGCAACGTGCTGCATTGAGCCGCGACCAAAAGCCAGTGCCGCCTGTTCGGGATCGGTGATGAGTACAGGCTCAAGCGCAGGCGACTGGCCGCTTGGCAGCTTCTGCGCAATCGACAGCACGCGATGCGGCATCCCCGGCAGGCCGCGAACCGCCTGACTGGAATCGATTTCAATGGCAACGCCGGGAAGGCGGCGATTGCCCGGAACCTGAGTGAGTGAAACAGCCATTATTTATCGCCTCCCTTTCCAGTGGATTTGCGGGGTGCACGATCCGAGATCGTCACATCTCCGTCGCGCGCGCGGCGGGACCACCACGGCGTGAGCGGCAGCTGTTCGCCATCAGCGTCCAGCGTTCCGCCGCCTTTCTTCGGGACGGTTTTGCCATCCACAGGCTTGATGAACTTTTTTGCGTGCGTGCTCATTGCTCCGCTCCTTCGAGAATAACGTCGTTGATTGCGTCGGGATCAGGGATGGTGAGCGCATCCGGTGCCGGATCGGCATGGGGCGCGATATCCCAGTCGGAATGGTAGTGGAGGAAATCGTCGAGATCGGTGGCCGGATCGCCCAGACCGATCTCCATCACCCCCGTCAGGGTCAGCGCGACCACGCTGAGCTTCTTTTTGACCAGCGTCATGCCGGTGAGATTTTCGCCAAACGTCAGATTGAGGGCGCTTGCCCCTGCGACGGGCGGCACCCATTCGTTCAAGAGAGCAGATGCGCGTACTGCGATGCCAAAGCTGCCCATCTCCTGCGCATCGCCTTTGGTACGCTTGAGCGGGGTCGCCCGGTTTGAGACCGCATAGATCACCCAGCGCGTCTCGATCTGCGCCTGCCCGAATTTGGGCCGGAAGGCCAACGGCACGATGTAGAGTGCAGGCGGATTGACCTGCACCACCTTGTCGGCCTCGCGATCAAACGCGAACTCCAGCATCTCGACGCTGCGCAAAGAACGGGTTCCCTTACCAAAGCCGAACCCGTCCTTCAGGCGGGCGATGATCGCATCAAGCGTTGCGGTGATCGGATCGGCTGGAGGATTTGCAAAGGCACTCATTGCGCCACCGCGTCATTGAGATAATCAAGCGCCAGCCCTTCGAGCTCGAATTCGTCATCCGCAGAGATGCCCAAGTAAGGCCGCGCCGGTTGCGTGACCTGTTTGACAACAATAAAAATCTCTTCGCCGCTCTCATCGAAGGTGCTGAACTTCAACGCTTCGCCATTCTTGGCGCGGATCGTCCCGCCAAACTGACGCTGCGCCGCATAAGGCAGGGCAGAGCCCCACTCCACACTGTCAGAACCGCTGGCATGGGTCAGTGATCCCGCCAGCCCCGCCGTGCCGCTTTTGTATTGTGTCGGCGTTCCTTTCGCCCGCGCCCGTGCAGATGTCGGCCATTTCTCGCCATCGGGGCTCTCATTGGTCACCGCCAGACGATGCACGGAACTCTCGACCAGCGTTCCGCCAAACGCATCCATCAACGGCGCGGTATCGCGGCCCTTGCGCGCGAGCTTATCGAAGGCCGTGCCGAGTTTCTTGAGATCGGTGTGTGTGTGAACTGGACCTTCATGGTCAGGCTCCACCCGTCCATGCGTCCAGACCTTCGCGCGGGAATGCCTCGCGGCCGGCACGGTGATCGGGACCACCGCTGACAGATTCCACAGCATCGCCCGAGGCGGTGATACCGATATCCATCTTGCCGTCACGCGCCTCGGACAACCATTTCAGGGCTTGTTTGTAATCTTCCCTAATCCGGTCGGTCGCGTGATCCTCCGATAGCGCATAGCGGACGATGAACCGCGCGCATTTCTTGATCAGACCGGGCACTTCGACAAGAGGCAGGGCGAACCGCGAGCGCAGATAAGAGTTGATCAGATCATCAGCGTCGGCAATCGCCGCGTCCACCACACCCGCATCGGCAACGCCGTCGAGATCGCGATCCGCGAGGTCCAAAACCTCACGCGCCCCGAACGCCGTCTCCATTTCTGCAAGGCTGGTATAGGACTGGTCTTGCCCGGTGAAAGTGGAGGGACTTCATCTAGCTTGAGAAGCTATGGAGATCCTTATGACGAAACGAGCGAGACGCGATTTTACGGATGAATTTCGGCGCGAGGCGGTGTGCCTTGTGTCGACGAGTGGTCGGACGGTTGGTCAAGTTGCAGATGATCTGGGAATTGGCAAGTCGACCCTGACGCGCTGGCAGCGTGTTTTCAGAGACGCCGATCTTCTGTCCGGCCTGCATGACGATGTGGACAAGGAGCTTCGTCGGCTGCGCAAGGAGAACGAGCTTCTTCGCCAAGAGCGCGATCTGTTAAAAAAAGCGACGGCCTTCTTCGTCAAGGAAACAAGTCGATGAGGTTTCAGCTTATCGATACGATGAAGGCTGAGATACCGGTGGACCGCCTGTGCACCCTGCTGGGTGTGAGCGTTAGCGGGTATCACGCGTGGCGGCATCGGGGACCGAGCCAACGGCAGCTGGACGACATGGTGATTTGCGCCGTGCAGCGGGGGCGCATATCCGAGCTCAGTTCTCAGCATCGAACGAAAGCTACGGTTCGCCGCGCATGCATGCCGAACTGCGCGAAGAGGGCGTCGAGGCATTGCACGGCTGATGCGCGAGAACGGCCTCAAGGCCCGGCAACGGCGGCGA
>CALGNO010000168.1 GCA_937958625.1 uncultured Neomegalonema sp. | reverse complement strand
CTCGCTGCGGCTGGCGCGGTTGCGGGCGACGTCCTGCCTCATGCGCTCGGCGGCTGTTTCGTTGCGGCGCAGTTCTGCCTTGGCAGACATGACCTGAGCCTCCGCCTGCGCCGCCGCTGCCTCGTAAGAGGCCGGATCGATGCGATAGAGCGGGGTTCCCGCCTCCACAAATGCGCCCTCATCGAACAGCCGGTCGTCAATGATTCCAACAACCTGCGGACGAACCTCTGCCATTTCCGAGGCGACGACGCGGCCCGGAAGGCGGGTGGTCAGGATAATGTCCTCGGCCTCGACGGTCACGACGGTAACGGCGGTCGGCGGGCGCTCGCCCCCTTGTCCTTGTGCCGCAGTATCCGACGAAAACCCGACCAGAACGGGCAGGGACAGCAACCCGAGAACAGCGCAGGCGGCGCGGACACTGAACTTCATGACAAACTCTCCAAGGTCACTCCTGACGATCCTAGATGCATGATCTGGACCGAAGCTTGCAGATAGCTAGGGCAGAATCGAAGGGCTGGGTCACGGGCGACCAATTCCCGCCATGGCAGAGTGGAGACGCACGGATCGTGAGAGAGACCTCCAGATCATTGCCGCTATTGCGCCGGGGCGGGTCGTGCGCGGCGCTCATGCTGTTGCTGTCGGCCTGTGCCGGGGTCGATGTGCCCCGCGCCACGACCTTCGACCAGCGCCTTCCCGGTGCCTATGCCGCGCGTCAGCCGACGGGCGGGGTTTTTGTCGCAAACGAGTGGTGGGACGATCTCGGCGACCGCAAGCTCGCCGCAAATGTCATGCGCGCCGTCGGCTCTAACCCAAGCGTTTGGGAGCAGCAGGCGGTTGCGGCTCAGGCAAGAGCCAGCGCGATAATCGCCGGCGCAGACCGCCTGCCGAGCCTTTCCGCCGGTATCGAGGCCGACCGGACACGCCGCAACGGCGGCAGCGGGCCGGGCTTTGGCCGCATCGACAGTACCCGCGTTGCCCTCAGCGCCAGCTGGGAAATCGACCTCTGGGGCCGGGTCGGGGCGCAATCGCGGGCGGCGTTCGAGCGCTATCTCGCAAGTACCGAGGGCCTGCGCGCAACGCGGCAGTCCATCGCCGGTCTGACCGCCAAGGCCTATGTCCTCGTCGTCGATGCGCGGCGGCAGGTTGCCTTGTCCCAGCGAACGGTCGATGTGCTTTCCGAGACGGCGCGGCAGGTTTCAAACCGCACCGATGCCGGTGTCGGCCCGCCGGGGGACAAGTTTCTCGCCATCGCCAACCGCGATTCCGCCACCGCAGGGCTGGCCGCCAATCGCGAAGCCGAAAGCCGCGCCGTCAGGCAGTTGGAGCGTCTGCTTGGCGAATATCCCGACGGTACGGTGGATGTCGCCGCGCGCCTCTTCCGCGCACCGCCTTTGCCCGCGACCGGAATGCCCGCCGATCTGCTCTCGCGCCGCCCTGACATCCTTGCCGCCGAGCGCCGACTGCGCGCCACCGGCTTCGATGTGATCGCCGCACGCCGGTCGCTCTTGCCCGCCATCAGCCTCAGCGGCAGCGCGGGCCTCTCCAGCCCCGCCCTGCGCAGCGTGCTCGACGGCGACTTCACGTTCTGGAGCCTCGCCGGGGGCCTGACCCAACCAATCTTTCAGGCCGGAGAGCTCGCGGCGACCGTCGACTTGCGCACTGCCGAACAGCGCGAGGCGGCCAATGCCTATGTCGGAACCGTCCTCGATGCGCTGACCGAGGTCGAGACGGCGCTGGCGGTGCGCGATGACATCAATCAACGCCGCCAGGCGCTATGTGCCGGGGCGCGGGCCGCGCAATCGGCGGAGCGGGTGTCGCTCAATCGCTATCAGCAGGGAATCGAGCCGTTCCTGACTGTGCTCGAAAGCCAGCAACGCGCCCTGAACGCCAGCAGCAATTGCCTGTCAGCCGGTCGGGCCGCCGCCGAAAACCACATTGATCTGATGATCGCGCTGGGCGGCGGTTTCAGAGATGTGCCTGCGCCGTTGCCGAGCCGGGGTGACATGGTCCAACGGGGACTCGGCATTTTTGGCGAAGAAATCAGCGGCATTTTCGGGGGGCTGCAATGACACAGTCGATACGGGTTCGAGGAATTCTAGCCGCGATTTTCACCGCTGGGCTGGCGATGGGCGGGCTTGCAAGCGACGCGAAGGCCAACGGGGCCAGCTACAAGGTTCGGGGCGGCGAAACGCTGTCCACCATCGCCAAGCAGGCCTATGGCGAGGCGTATTACTGGCCGCTGATCCTGGAGGCCAATCTCGATACGCTGAAGGGTGATCCAAACACCGTCGCGCCGGGGATGACGTTACTTTTGCCCGGAATGGCCGCCGCTGGCGGACTGCCCGCCATTTCGCCAAAGGCACCACCGCCTGCGCGCAGTGCAACCAAGCCGAACAAGGCTAAAGCCAAAGCCAAAACCAAAACCAAGGCAAAATCGCGCCCCACGCGCCAGCCCGCCGCGCCCGCACTCGATCTGGCGACCGGGCCGGGGGCGTGGGTCTATAACGAGGGCATCGCCCGCACCGTGCGCCGCGAATTTCTGACCTTCGAGTCGGCAGGCCGCGTTGCCTTCGTCGATCCGGCGCTGAAAGAGGGCGACCGGGTCAGCAAAGGGCAAGTCATCGCCTATCAGGACCAGCGCCGCGCCGGAGCAACGGTCGCCACCGCCGATGCCCAGATGGCCCGTGCCCGCGCGGCACTTGCGGTGCAGCAGGCGACGGTCGTCGAGGCGGTGGCGAATTTCGAACTCGCCCGCAAGACCTTCGAGCGGTTTTCCGTGCTGCTTCAACAGGATTCGGCCTCGCGGCAAGAGTTTGACGAGGCACGCGCGCAACTGGCATCGGCGCGGGCAACTGCCCAGCGTGCGGCCCGCCAGCGGGATGCGGCCCGGGCGGATATTGCGGTGGCCCAGGCGGCCCGGTCCAGCGCTCAGGTCGCAAAGGATGAGTCGGTTCTGCGCGCGCCCATCGACGGCGTGATCGCGCGGCTGAACATCGAGCGCGGCGATTTCTACACGCCCGACGTCCTGCAATCCCAGACCGAACAAGAGGTGCTGGCGTCGATTCCGGCGATCCTGCTCGACCCGTCCGCTTTCGAAATCGAGGTCAATGTTCCGCAGAACCTGCTCGACGCCCTCGCGGTCGGCGCGCCGGTTCTGCTTGATCTCGTTGATCTCGATGCGACGCTTGAAGAGCGCACCCCGGATGAAGAGGCAGGGCCGCCCCGCGCAGCAAAGGACTATCCCGTTGCAGGCGTGATCTATTCGGTCAGCCCGGTGCTCGATTCAGATCGCCAGAACTTTCTGATCAAGGTCCGCACCACCCGCGGGGCCGACCGCCTGCGCGATGGCAGCACGGTGTCGATGTGGATTCGGAAGGTAAAATCCTGACTTCGCCGCGCGTGGGCTATCCTTGCGACAACGGTTTGAGCGCCGTGTAAAGCGCCCGATACTGCTCCAACCGCGCGGCGTGCCGGGTGACGTTGCGGTTCGGCGAGAAAACCCGGTCCACGGCGGGCTTGGCCGCGATCTCGTCCAGTTTGCTCGCCCCGGCGGCAACCATGGCCAGCCGCGCCGCCCCAAAGGCAGGCCCGCTTTCGGCATCTTCATAGCGCTTTAGGGTCGTCCCCAGCGCATCGGCGATGGTTTGCAGCAACAGATCACTGCGCGCGCCGCCGCCGATCACGGCAAGACCCTTGATGGTCGATCCGGCACGCGCGAGGGCATCGCGCGCATCGCAAAAGCTGTAGGCAATCGCGTCGAGAACCGCCCGGGTCATCTCCGCCCGTCCCGTTGACGGCTCCAGCCCGTAAAAAGCGCCCCGTATCGCCGCATCGTTATGGGGAGTCCGCTCGCCGGTCAGATAGGGCAAGAACAGCGGCGCGGCCTCCAGCTTGGCCGCATCTGCCTGGGACAGCAGATCCGAGATCGACGCGCCGCTCGCCCGTGCCCACCACGAAATCGGGCTGGCCCCGTTCAGCATCGCCGCCATCTGAAACCAGAGGTCCGGTACGCAATGGGCATAGGCGTGGACGGCGCTTTCGGGTTGAGGGCGATAGCTGTCGGTGACCGTGAACAACTGCCCCGAAGTGCCGAGCGAAATGAAGGCATCACCGTCGCGCACTGCGCCGATACCGACCGCCCCCGTGGCGGCATCGCCGCCCCCCGCCGCGACCGGAATACCCGGGGGCAGGCCAAGGGCCTTTGCGGCGGCATCGGTCAGATAGCCGGAGATTTCAGTCCCCTCCATCACCTCGGGCAGCCACGCCGGGTCCGTGGCCGAAACCTCGCAAAGCGCGGGCGACCATTTGCGGCTTGCCTGGTCCAGCCAATGCGTTCCGGCGGCATCGGTCATATCGGTGACGAGGGTGCCGGTCAGGCGCAGGCGTACAAAATCCTTGGGCAGCAGGACATGGGCGATGCGCGCATGGATGTCTGGCTCGTTCTCGGCGATCCAGCGCAGTTTTGGGGCCGTGAAGCCGGGCATCGGCATCGCGCCGGCTAGCTGGCCAATGTCAGGCATCGCCTCTTGCATCGCCGCGCATTGGGGGGCCGAGCGTCCGTCATTCCATAAAATTGCGGGGCGCAGGGGCGCTTGGAACTTGTCGAGGCAAACGGCCCCGTGCATCTGTCCCGCAAGGCCAATGGCCGCGACCGAGCGATAGGGCGACGAGGCGGCGAGTTCGGCGCACGCACTGCGAACCGCCTCCCACCACGCGCTGGGGGATTGTTCGTTCCAGGATGGTTTTGGAGATTGAACCGACAGCGCGCGGGAGGCGCTGGCGACCGGATTCCCTGATCTGTTGATCAGGACCACCTTGACGGCGGATGTACCAATATCGATACCAAGATACATGAAGCGGGCCATGGGCGGAGGGCGGCCCCAAAGGACCGCCCAGGCCTGTCTTATTCGGCTTTCACGAGGCCGAGCTGGGTCAGGTAGTTCAGGTGACTTTCCACCAGCGCCTTCGCTTCGTCCGACGTGGCGAATTCAGGCCAGGTCGACTGGGCCGCATCGCGGAACGTCTGACGATCCTCGGAGGACCATTCGTAGAGGTTCACACCCTTTTCACGCAGCATCGAAGCCGCTTCGGCGTTCTTTTTCTCAAAGGTCAGCGCGGTGCGCAGGGCCAGTGATTCCATCGCCGTGGACATGATGCGCTGATGCTGTTCAGGCATCGCGTCCCAGACTTCCTTGTTACAGGCAAGGTGATCGGACGGCATCGAGTGGAAGCCGGGGAAGTTGGTGTGGTTGGCAATATCATAGAGGCCAAGGCCGACATTGTTGGCCAGACCCGACGCATCCGCTCCGTCGATCACGCCGCTTTCGAGCGCACCGAAGATTTCGGTGAAGTCGATGACGTTCGGCACAGCGCCCAGCTTGGCGAAGATCTTCGTTTCCATGCCCGGAGGCGAGCGGAACTTCCAGCCTTCGAGGTCCTCAACACCGCGGATCGGTTTGGTCGAGGCGAGCGATTCCTGACCATAAATCCACCATCCGACCAGATGCATGTCATAGGCGTGGTAAAGCTCCTGCGCGGCGGCAAGGCCGTCACCGTAATAGAGCCACGAAAGCTGTTGGTAGGGCGTGTCATAGCCGCCCATGATGTCGCCGACGAACTGGAAAGCCGGGTTTTTACCGGTCTGATAGGCACCGCCGGTCATGTCGCAATCGAGCACACCGTCAACGGCGGCATCGAACGTCTCCGTCGATTTTACGACCGAGGACGAATAGAACATCTCGACTTCGATATCGCCGCCGGACATCGTCTGCACGTTGTCGATGAACTCAGCGGCCAGCTTGCCCGAGGGCGTTTCGCTGCCGTAGTGCGTCTGGATGCGCAGTTTGGTCTTGCCACCATGGCCATCTGCGAAGCTGGGCGCAGAGGCGAGGGCGATTGCTGCCATGGCAGCGCCGCCCATCAGGGTTTTTGTCAGTTTACTCAGCATAGTTTCCTCCCGTTGATACCGTGAATGCCCGGTCTCGGGTGTTATCGCCACCCTTCGGCGCGGTCGCATAGCGCCCGTCCGGTCATCCGCTGGGCAACGCAACCACGCAGGCATGGGGCTTGGCAAGTTGTTTTCCGGATTGCGATACGGAGGGCCAGGTCGCCGCCCGTTTGCAATATTTCATGACGCGGCCTCACGTTTTCTCGAAACCGGTGTCAAATTCTGGATTTTGCCTCGCCGATGTCTAACTCTTGAAGCGATATGTCGTGTCTTAACCGCGTTCACCAAACGGAGATAAACCATGCGCCTGCCGTTCCTGTCCCTTGCCACCGCCGCTTTCCTTGCCACGGCTGTGCCCGCGCAAGCGGCATCGTTCACGCTGGATAAATCGCATACGGCGATTACCTTCACCGTTGATCACCTTGGCTTTTCGCTCACCCACGGTCGCTTTAGCGAGTTCGATGCAGAGGTCGATTTCGATCCCGAAAATCCTGGTGACTCTTCGGTCGTCTTCACGATCGACGCCCCGAGCGTGGATACGGGCTGGGCCAAGCGCGACGAACACGTTCGCGGTGCCGACTTTCTCAACGTCGCAGAAAACAAAGACATCGTCTTCAAATCGACCTCGGTCGAAGTGACGGGCGAGAACACCGCAAAAATGACCGGCGACCTGACCATCAACGGGGTGACGAACTCCGAAACCTTCGATGTGACGATGCGCAAGCTCGCGCCCTCGCCCTTCGGCAAAAAGCTGATGACCGCCGGTTTCGTGGCCGAGGGCGTCATCGACCGGACGGATTATGACGTGTCCTACGGCGCCGGGGCAATCGGCAACGAAATCCCCGTTCGCGTAGACCTGGAACTGGTCGCAACGGAATAACCGCCCGCACCTCTGATCGGAAAAAAAATCAGCCAGCCGGTAAGCATCGGCTGGCTTTTTCCATCCAAATGAAAAACGATGCCGCGCGTGTTCGTGCATCACGGGTGATCGTCATCGCCGCCAGAGGGGTTGGTCTATTGGGTCTGAAGAACTCCGTTGAGCGATGGGGAACCGTTGCAAAGCTCCTGCACTGGATCGTCGCGCTTTTGATGATCGGGCTTTTGTTCGTCGGCATCTTCATGGTCGAGATCATCCCGTTGGTCATCGACGACCTCAACGACGCCACCACCCTGCGCTATGATCTGACCCAGACCCATAAATCCTTCGGTTTCGTCGTATTCGCCCTCGCTTGCATCCGGTTGATCTGGCGCTGGGTCAATCCGGTCCATCCCGGTCTGCCAAACGATACGCCGGGCTGGCAAAAGGCTGCGGTCAACACGACGCATTACAGCATGTATGTGCTGATGTTCCTGTTGCCCCTCAGCGGTTGGTTGATGGCCTCGGCCTCTCCCCTGAACGATGCAGGGGGATATTTGCCCCAGGTCAAGAACATGGTCTTTGGTCTTTTTGAAATGCCTGACCCGTTCGTTCCCGGCGACCGCGACCTCGAAGTGATCTTCAAGACCGTGCATGAATATGCGGGCTATGCGCTGGCGGTGCTATTGGCCGCCCATGTCGCCGGGGTGATGTATCACCACTTCATCCTGCGCGATTCGGTTCTGACGCGGATGCTTCCGTTTGGTCGGAATCGGCCTTCGTAGCGTCGATCAGGAAACGCAGCATCGCCCGGGCCTCGGGCGATTCCCACTCCGCATCGCCGATCAGCCGCCCGATCTCGCGCCCATCGGGACCGAGAATCGCACTGACGGGCAGGCCGATGACGCCCATCTGCTGGGCCAAATCCTTATCCGGGTCGGCATAGAGCCCCATCGCCGTGAATTTCTTCCGCTTCCAGAAACCGCCCGCCTTTTTCAACCCGCCGCGATCCAGCGAAATCGGCACGATGGTCAGCCCTTCATCGCCCATATCCGCCTGAACCTGCTCCATGCCGGGCAGTTCCTTCAGGCAGGGCGGGCACCAAGTCGCCCAGAAGTTCACCAGCGTCAGCCCGCCATCAAAGGCGCTGAGGTCGATTTCCTCGCCCTCGGCATTCTGGAACGTCTTGTCGCGGAACGGGCGCGGTTCGTCGTGCAGCACGAACTTGTCGAAATCCGCTGGCATCATCGATTCCAGCGTCGCGCGTTCGTCCGCCGATAACAGTGACGGAGAGGTGTTGTCCGCAAGGGCCGCACCGCCGTATAGAACGGCACAGGCGGCGATCAGGGATTTCAGCTTGGACGTCATCGGCTCAGGCTCCAGACAGGTTCGGTAATGACTAAAGATAGTGCGAAATCGGCGAATACCATGTGGGGCGGACGTTTTGCGATGGCCCCCGATGCGATCATGGAAGAGATCAACGCCTCCATTGGCTTCGATCAGCGCCTCGCGGCCCAGGATATCCGCGGTTCCCGCGCCCATGCGGCGATGCTGGGCGCTGTCGGTATCCTAACCCAAGACGACGTCGCGGCCATTTCACAAGGCCTTGACGAGATTGAAACAGAGATTGCCGAGGGCAATTTTCCGTTCTCTCGTGCCCTCGAAGATATCCACATGAATATCGAGGCGCGCTTGCGCGACAAGATTGGCGACGCGGCGGGCCGCCTCCATACCGCCCGGTCGCGCAATGATCAGGTGGCGACCGATTTCAAGTTGTGGGTTCGGGACCGCCTCGATGACGTGGACGCCGCACTAGCCGGATTGATCGCCGGGTTTCTTGATCAGGCAGAGCAGGGCGCTGATCTGGTGATGCCGGGATTCACCCATCTGCAAACGGCACAACCGGTCACATGGGGCCATCACATGATGGCCTATGTCGAGATGTTCGCCCGCGACCGCTCGCGCTTTGCCGATGCCCGCGCGCGCATGAACGAAAGCCCGCTGGGCGCGGCGGCGCTGGCCGGGACCGGCTTTCCGATAGACCGCGAGCGGACAGCGGCGGCGCTTGGCTTTGATCGGCCCGCCGCCAATTCGCTCGATGCCGTCTCTGACCGCGACTTCGCGCTCGAATTCCTCAGCGCCGCCTCGATCTGCGCGACCCATATCAGCCGATTGTCCGAGGAACTGGTGATCTGGTCTTCGGCACAGTTCAACTTTGTGCGCCTCTCGGATCGGTTCTCCACCGGCTCGTCGATCATGCCACAAAAGCGCAACCCTGACGCTGCCGAGCTGTGCCGCGCCAAGGTGGGCCGCATCATGGGCGCGATGGTCGGGCTGATGACGGTGATGAAGGGCCTGCCGCTCGCCTATTCCAAGGACATGCAGGAGGATAAAGAACCGGTCTTCGACGCCGCCGATTCCCTCGGTCTCGCCCTGTCGGCGCTGACGGGCATGGTTCAGGATATGCAGCCGAATGCCGATGCCCTGCGCGTCGCCGCCGGTCATGGCTATTCCACCGCGACGGACCTTGCCGACTGGCTGGTGCGTGAACTCAACATGCCGTTCCGTGATGCGCATCATGTGACGGGGACGCTGGTGAAGATGGCCGAGGACCGCGCCGCGCCGCTCGACGCGCTGTCGCTGGCGGATATGCAGGGCGTCGAGCCGCGCATCACCGCCGCGATCATGGATGTGCTAAGCGTTGAAAGCTCGACCCGCTCGCGCACGAGTTACGGCGGTACGGCCCCGGATAACGTGCGCGCGCAGGTGGCGCGTTGGCGAGAGCGACTGGCGGGCTGAAGTCAGAGCGCCGGTCTGGCGGATTTATCCAATTCCGTTTCGCCGAAGACATCTTTCATGACCCGGTAGGCCGCCAGACCGCCGGTGAGTTCTCGGTTGTTCGGGATCACCCGATGGATCAACCGTGCCGGTCCCGATACGACGCTCAGTAATCCGAGCAGCCGTCCAAGGTGGTGCAGCGTCTCGTCATCCATCCCCCGGTGCAGCATCTCTGCGGCGGCGGGCGCGATCTCGCGTGACAGCGGCCAGGTCGACAGGTCGGTGATCCACAGAAAAACGTCCCGCGCCTTGGCCGCACCCAGGGGCATGACCTCTTCGGGTCTTTCCTCCAGATCGAGGATCGTTACCTGCCCATCGCGCCACGCAAAATCTCGGATTTTAGGTCGCCCATGGACCAGGTCGGTCGCGTGTAGCTTGCCGAGAACCCGCGACATTTCCAGCAATGCGTGGTGCAGCATCTTTGGTGAGTACGCGCCCGCGGCGCGCAGCTCTGCCGATTTGATCGGGCGCTCAAGGGTCTCGCCGCCATCGCTGACGATCAGAAAGTCGCGATCCGCATAGCGCACCTCGGCAACGGGCAGCCCCGCCGCCGCAAACCGCGCGCTCTTTTCCGCCTGCTGCAACAGCGTGTCACCGCCTTTGCCTGCCTTCGACGGGCGCAGGATCGGAATGGGCAGCACCCGGCCCACGATGCGCAGGGCCGTGCTTCCGAGTGTGCGTTTCGGCGGCTCGACGGTTTTGACCCAGACCTTTCCGGCAGGCGTGTCGAGCGAGGACGTACCGGGATAGGGCACGTCGGTTGGGTTGATTTTTAGCGCCGCAAGGGCTTTCTCAGGTAAAGAACGCGAAGACATGGGTGCAGTATTCAACCCCTTAGGGTTGAAATCAAGGAAACCATTACGTGCATATGAGCGAGTTAGACCGAATGATTGCGCGGCTGATGACCCAGCGCATCTGCCTTGACCACGCCGCGCGGGAGCTTGCCGCGCGAGAGGGGTCGGTGCTTGAAGTTGGGTTGGGCAAGGCCCGCACCTTCGATCATTTGCGCGCGCTATTCCCCGACAGGACGCTCTATGCCTTCGATTTCGAGGTCCACGCGCCGAAGCGTCTCGTCCCGCCGCAAGCCTCGCTGTTCCTGGGCGATTTCCGCGAAACGCTTCCGGCGGCGTTCGATGCACTGGGATGCAGCGCCGCTCTTATCCATGCCGATATCGGCAGCCGGGATCGAGAGGCCGATGCGCGCCTTGCCGCCGATGTCGCGCCGATGCTCGACGCGCTGCTGGTGCCGGGCGGCATGGTCCTGACCGACCGCGCCATGGATGATGTGGGATGGCAAAGCGTCCCGCTTCCCGACGCTGCGCCCGGTAACTGGCCGTATTTTATGTACCGAAAGACCGCGTAGCGCAGCGCGCAAATCATGGCCCGCTCGAGGACCGCCAAGCATGACAGGTATCGGCAAAAATCTTCGGGAGTAAGTGGTGGAGGGGGCTGGATTCGAACCAGCGTATCGTCACCGAGACGGAGTTACAGTCCGTTGCATTTGACCACTCTGCCACCCCTCCACGGGATGCGCCGCAGCGCGCTGTTTTGCAGAGTGCAGGCGGTTTAGGCGAAGGGCGTTTTGGCGTCAAGGCGGAAACCGCGCCAAATCGGCACTCTTTCCCTTGGGCTTGCTTGCGGTGCCACGCCTGCCCTAAGACGGCGCGATGAAAAAACCCCAACGACCCCGCGATAACTGGCAGGACCGCTTTGAAAGTGGCCGGTATTGGATGTTCGGTATCCACGCGGTGCGCGCCGCCTTGCAGAATCCGAACCGCACCAAGCATCGCCTTGTCGTGACGCTGAACGCCCGCAATCAACTGGTCGAGGCCATCGCCGAGAGCGGGATTACGCCCGAGCAATGCGATGCCCGCAAGTTTTCGGCCCCCCTTGATCCGAATTCGGTCCATCAGGGCGCGGCGCTGGAAACCGACGGGCTGGACTGGGGCACTCCGACGGAGGTCTGCGCGGCGGAGGAGGGCGCGGTCGTCCTCGTGCTCGACCGGGTCAGCGATCCGCATAATGTCGGCGCTATCCTGCGCACGGCAGAGGTGTTCGGCGCGCGAGCTGTCATTGCACCATTTCGCCACTCGGCCCCGGAAACCGGTGCACTGGCGAAGGCGGCGAGCGGCGCGCTGGAGCGTCAGCCTTACCTGCGCGTCCGTAATATCGCGACGGAAATGGTCGCGCTGCAAGAGAGCGGCTACATCATGGTCGGCCTCGACGGCGAGGCCCCGATCAGCCTCGGCGACGCGATGGCGGCGGCAAAGGGATCGCCGGTGGGCATCGTGCTGGGGGCCGAGGGGCCGGGCTTGCGCGAGAAAACCCGCGAAACCTGCGATGCGCTTGCGGCGATTCCCTCGCAATCGGGTTTTGCGTCGCTGAATGTGTCGAACGCGGCGGCTGTCGCGCTCTATGCCAGCCGGACCTAGGACGCGATAACCGGTTCCAGACCAAGGGCCGAGGCGAGGGAAGCAAGGCGGCGCTCGACCGACCCGGCCAGCAACATCGCATCGGACTCGTCCACCGTCAGGGTAATCGCCGTGTCGTCGCGCGTCAGCGTGCTGCGCGCCAGAATTTGCGGGGCGGTGCCACTGACCATCGACCCGAGGCGGATCGTGCGGCCCAGCGCCTCGGCCTGCACCCGTTCTTCCGACGATACCAGCGCGGTTGCCGGTTCTGATTTAAGCGCATCCTTCGCGCCCTTGTACCGATAGGCGAGGGCAATGCCGAGAAAGACGCGCTCGCCATGGGTCAGGCCGCCGAGATTGGCTTGGGTCACGGTCACGAAACAGGCCTTGGCCCGATAGTCGGGATGCACGCGCCAGTTCACGTCGGCCAGCAGACAGGCGGCAACGATCATCCGCTCGGTCACGTCCGGGAACAAAGGCAAGAGCCATGCGGCAAGCTCCAGACCGAATCCCGGGAATCGCGCCCAGCTTCGCTCCAGAAACGCCGCCGACTGGATCAGCGGGTCGCTGGCGATCAGGCGTTTAGGCAGGTTTTCAAACAAAACCCCTTCGCGCAACCCATAGGCCGATATGGCAAGGACCATCGGCGCGCCATGGGCAATCAGGTTCCTGATCACTTGCGCCGTCAGGGGCGCGTTGGCCAGCCGTGTCTTCGACAGGCCCGCATTCGAGAGGTCGGAGTCGCTGGCCTCCAACGTCCATTCGGCGGTTTTCAGGGCGTCTTCGGGTGACATTTCATACCCTTGCAACACCGAAAGCGGATAGCCGCGCCGGTGCATATCGAGGGTGGCAAAGGCCCGCCAGCCACCGCCAACGAGGGTAATACGGCTGTTTTCCGGCGCATCCTCGGGCCAGTTCTCGGACAAATGTTTCAGGATATACGCATCCAGCTCGTCGCCCGTCAGGCCGGTGGATGCCAGACGCAAGGGGCCGAGCGGTGTGGTTCTCGCGGTCCCGACCTCGCGTTTGGCGATTGTCGTGAGTTCCATTGACGCGCCGCCAATATCGGCGACCACCGAATCTTGGCGCGTTTCACCCAGCAACACGCCCATCGCGGCATAGCGGCCCTCTTCAACGCCACTCAGCACGCGAACATCCAGCCCGCATTCCTTCTTGATCTGCTTGACGAAGGCGGGGCCGTCGCTGGCATCGCGCACCGCCGCGGTCGCGACCGCGTGCAGGGTCTCGATCTTCATGGCTTTGGCGAGGTTTTGAAAGCGTTTCAGGGCGGCAAGCGCGCGGGTCTTGCCTGCGGGATAGAGCGCGCCGGTCTCCTGTATCTCGGCCCCGAGCGTACAGGTCTCTTTTTCATTATAGAAATAGGCCGGACTGCGGGTGCGCCCGTCAAAGACCACGAGCCTGACGGTGTTCGAGCCGATGTCGATCACGCCGAAACGCGCGAGGCTGCTTTCGCTGGTTGTGTCGGCCAAAACCGCTCCCCCGGTTATCCGATGCGCCGGACCATGCCACCGATTATCGCGCTGGCAAGACAATAAGTGTCGGCCCGGATCGTTCCGAAGAGGATTGTGTAAGGATGATGAAAACGAGCATCGGGTCTCATCCGGTTGCCTCAGGGCCGCGATCGCCGTCAATTCGGGTCGCTGATGCGCCGCCGCCTGAAGCGCAGCTTTTGAACCGCTTTCACGGCCCGGAAAGCGAGATTGTTCCAGGGTGGTCCTATGAACGAGATGGGGTCGATACGCCCCTTGCGCACGACGCCCTTGGCCTTTGAAAACGTGCGAAAGCCTTCCTCGCCGTGGTAATGGCCCATGCCAGACGCGCCGACGCCGCCGAACGGAATATCATCGGCAACGGCCTGACTCATCGTGTCGTTGATGCACGCCCCGCCCGAATGGGTGCGGTTCAGCACCGTCTCGGCGCGCCCCTTGTCCCAGTCGAAGTAGTAAAGCGCCAGCGGACGCGGGCGGTCATTGATGTAGCCGATGGCCTCCTCCAGCGAATCGTAGGCAATGATGGGTAAGATCGGGCCGAAGATTTCCTCGCGCCGAACCATCATCTCGTCGGTCGTGTCGAGGGCAAGAATCATCGGCATCTTGCGCGTGTCCTGCAATTCGTCGTCAGCCGGGTTCAGGGCGATCAGCGTCGCGCCGCCGATGCGCGCGTCGTCCAGGCATTCTTCCAGCCTGTGCTTTTGCTCGTCGTTGATGATCGCCGTGTAGTCGGCGTTGTCGCGCAGGGTAGGATAATTCTTGCGAAAGGCAGCGGCGAAGGCATCGCAGAACGCACGGACATGCGCGCGCGGACAGAGCACATAGTCCGGCGCGATACAGACCTGTCCGGCATTGATGCCCTTGCCGAACGCAATCCGCCTTGCGGCCTCGTCGATGGGAAAATCCTCGTGGATGATCGCCGGAGACTTGCCGCCGAGTTCCAGCGTAACAGGCGTCAGGTTCTCTGCCGCCGCCCGCATGACGATTTTACCGACCTCGGTCGACCCGGTGAAGACCAGGTGATCGAAGGGCAATTTGGTGAAGGCCGTCGCCACCTCGACACCGCCGGTGACCACTGTGACCTCGTCCTCGGCATAGAGTCCCGCGATGATCTGCCCCAGCAGGTCGCCGGTCGCCGGGGCAAATTCCGAGACTTTCAACATGGCCCGGTTACCCGCAGCCAAAGCGCCCACCAGTGGCGAGAGCGCCAGCATGATCGGAAAGTTCCAGGGCACCACGATGCCGACCACGCCCAGAGGCTGATACCGTATCTCGACCCGCGCGGGCATCAGGGTCAGACCAGCGTGCCGACGTCGGGATTTCATGAACCGGCGCGACCGCTTGCGATAATAGGCAATGCTTTCCAGAACCGGCAGGATTTCGGCCAGCTCTGTCTCCGCCGCTGCGCGGTTTGAGAAATCTGTGCTGACGGCGGCGATCAGGCGCTCCCGATTGTCCAGCAAGGCGTTGTGGAGCAGATCGAGCCGTCTGATTCTGGTCGCACGATCCGGCATCGGGTCGGCCCGACAGGCCGCTTGCTGGGCCGTCAGAAGGCGCATCAGGCGCTCCTCCGGCTGGGGCGACTCGTCGTCGGTGTGATCGGCAGAATAGGCAAGGGCCGTCATCGCAGGCTCCGATATAGGGGCGGTGGGGCCATAACGTAGCGGTGCCGCCGCCGGTTCCAATGCCGGTCGTGACGATACTGCGCGGGCGCACGAAAAAAGGGGCACGCCGCAGCGCACCCCCTCATGATTCCCGTGCTGATACGTGTGGTCAGTCTTCGCGATAGACGCGCTCGCGGCGTTCGTGTTTTTCCTGAGCCTCGACCGACATAGTGGCCGTCGGGCGCGCGATCAGGCGCTTGAGGCTGATCGGGTCGCCGGTGATGTCGCAATAACCGTAATCGCCGGTCTTGATCCGGCGCAGAGACGAGTCGATCTTCGAGATCAGTTTACGCTGGCGGTCGCGGGTGCGCAGCTCGAGCGCGCGGTCCGCCTCGTCCGAGGCGCGGTCGGCAACATCGGGAACATTGCGGGTCTCTTTCTGCAGCGCCTCGACGGTGCCTTGGGATTCGCGCAGCAATTCGCGTTTCCATTCCATCAACTTCGCGGTGAAGAATGCACGCTGCCGTTCATTCATGAACGGCTCTGACTCGCATGGCGTGTAGTCCTCATCAAACTCGATCATTGTCGTCATTTTCTTCTCTCCCTACGCATCACCTTGTTGATCCCGGTGATGTCGATTCAAGATGCTGGCCGAATACATGACCCACACGGAAAAGTCACTTCACAATTCGCGTTTGTTGGGCGTTTACAGGGGCTTGCTTTATTCGATTTACGAATATTCTCGCTCAAGCAGCGCGATTCGATCTAATTCGAGACGGATTTTATCAAAATTTGAGCTTTTTCTCGAATTGCCGCGACTTCGGCGTCATCCTTACGGCGTAGATTGGCCAGTTGAAGGCCCATGCGCCGGTTAGAGGCGAATTTTTTCTCATGCCGCGCCAAAAAGTCCCAGTAGAGCGTTGTAAATGGACAAGCTTTCTCGCCGGTGGATTGTTTCGGATCAAAACGGCAATCGCGGCAGTAGTGGCCCATCCGGTTGATATAGGCCCCCGAGGCGCAGTAGGGCTTGGTGCCGACGATGCCACCATCGCCGTGCTGGCTCATCCCCAACATATTGGGCATGGACACCCAGTCTATCGCGTCAAGATAGAGCGCCATGTGCCATTCATGGGCCTTGAAAGGGTCGGTTCCGTGCAACTGTAGGTAGAGGCCCATCAGCATCAGCCGTTCGATGTGATGGGCATATCCTGTCTTGAGCAGCTTGCCGATGGCATCGCGCAGACAGGCCATATCGGTCTCGCCGGTCCAGAAGAAATCCGGCACATCCTCGTGGGCGTCGAGGCCGTTCATCTCGGCGTAATCCGGCATTTCAGTCCAATAGATCCCGCGCGTGAATTCGCGCCAGCCGATGACCTGTCGCACGAATCCCTCGACGGCGTTGATCGGCGCGCGCCCGGCGTCATAGGCCGCGATGGCGGCCTCGCAGACCTCGCGCGGGTTGAGCAGCTTGACGTTTAGAACCTGCGAAATGCGGGAGTGATAGAGGGTCGAATCCCCCTCCCACATTGCATCCTGATAGCGCCCGAATTCGCACAGCCTGTGTTCGATGAACTCATCGAGGGCGGCGAGGGCATCCTCGCGGGTCACCGGCTCCTCGAAATCCTCCAGCGAGCCGGGGGCATCGGGGAATCGCTCGCCCACCATATCGACAACGGCCTGAGTCACCGCCGAGCGGGGAAATCCCTCGCGCCCCGGCACCAGCCCCGGCCCCTCCTTGCCAAAGGTGCCGCGGTTTTCCTTATCGAAATTCCACTCGCCGCCCTCGGGCTTGTCGCCCTTCATGAGATAGCCAGTCTGGCGGCGCATCTGGCGGTAGAAATCCTCCAGAACCAACCGTTTGCGGCCTTTCCGAAACTCGCGAAAATCCGCCGGGGTCGTAAGGAAATGGCTTTCCTCAACCAGCCGTATGTCGGCCACGGCGGTCAGGGCCTCGAGCACCCGATAATCGCCGGGGCGGGCGAGAACGATCTCTTCAGGTGAATGCGCCTCGATGGCGCGGCTCAGACCCTCGGCAAGGGTCTTCGGCGGGTCGGCATCATCCAGCGCGTTATAAAGCACCGGAATACCGTCTTTGCGCAGCACATCACGAAAGCTGCGCATCGCCGCGAAGAAGAAAACGAGACGGCGCTTGTGTTGCCACACATACGTCGCCTCTTCCTGGGCCTCGGTCATCAAAACCGCATCACGCGCCGGATCGAACCCATCGAAGACGTCCGATTCGCGGTCGAGCTGATCCCCGCAAACGACGACCAGACGGCGCAGGGGAGAGGGCAGGGCTTTACTCACGGCGTTTACCCCGTTCGCGGCGGCATCGGTCGGAGCAATATTTTACCTCGTCCCACACCGCCGCCCACTTTTTTCGCCAAGCAAAAGCCCGCCCGCAGGTGGCGCAATCCTTGGTCGGCAAATCGCCCTTTTTCAGCGTGCGGGCTATTCCTCGACATCCTTCATGAGTTCGGCCTTGGCTTCGTTCAGCAAGGCATCGGATTTCGCGCGCAGCTCGGCCTCGTCGACCGTGACACCGCGTTCGCTGGCATCGGCAAGGACTTTCTGAACGACATCGTCATCGCCTGCTTCCTTGAGGTCGGCGGCGATCAGGGTGCCGCCATAGGTCTTGGCCTCTTCATCGGTCATGCCGAATTTCGGCCCGAGCCATGTGGCGAGCATCCGGTTGCGGCGGGCCTCGGCCTTGAAGATCATTTCGGAATCGTGGGCGAATTTGTTCTCGAACGCTTTGCGGCGGTCGCTCATTTTGTCCATCGGGTCAGTCCTTGCGATGGTGGAAACTCCCGTGGATATAGTGCGTATGCCGCCCAAGCAAAAGCACGGATCGGCCAAACCGCTTGCGGGGGCGCACTGGCACTTCTATACACCGCCCAGTATCGAGGCGGCGCTGGCGGCCTCCGTAACATGATTGGACGCAAGCATGAGCCGTCGTCGTCTCGTCTATGAAGGCAAGGCCAAGATTCTGTATGCGGGGCCCGAGCCGGGCACGCTTGTGCAGTATTTCAAGGACGACGCCACCGCGTTCAACGCCGAGAAACATGCGGTGATCGACGGCAAGGGCGTGCTGAACAACTTTATCTCCGAATACGTGATGAAGCATCTTGCGGGCGTCGGCATCCCGACCCATTTCGTCCGCCGCATCAACATGCGCGAACAGCTTATCCGCGAAGTTGAGATCATCCCGCTGGAGATCGTAGTGCGCAATGTCGCCGCCGGATCGCTGGCGAAGAAGTTCGGCCTTGAAGAGGGCGAACCGCTGCCCCGGCCCATCGTCGAATACTACTACAAGGACGACAAGCTGGGTGATCCGATGGTCGCCGAAGAGCATATTGCGGCGTTCAACTGGTGCAGCCAGCAAGATCTGGACGACATGGTCAGCCTCGCCCTGCGCATCAACGATTTCCTGAGCGGTCTATTCCTCGGCATCGGCGTGAAGCTGGTCGATTTCAAGGTCGAGTTCGGCCATGTCTTCGAGAACGAAATCCCCCGCGTGATCCTCGCCGATGAGATCAGCCCGGACTCGTGCCGCCTATGGGACATCAAGTCGGGCCAGAAATTCGATAAGGATGTGTTCCGCCGCGACCTTGGCGACCTGATGGAAGCCTATACCGAGATCGCCGACCGCCTTGGCGTGATGCCCGAGAAAAGCGCCGTGCGCCCGACCGGGCCGAAGCTGGTTCACTAGATGACCCCCGCGCCGATCTCACCCGTCATGCTCGGGCTTGGCCCGAGTATCTCGATCTGTCGGGGTGCTGAACTTGAAAGAGACCCTCGGATCAAGCCCGAGGGTGACGTGAAGAATGGAGCCCGTCGATGAAAGCCCGCGTCCATGTCACCCTGAAACCCGGCGTCCTCGATCCGCAAGGCGCGGCCATCGGTCAGGCCCTCTCCGCCTCCGGCCATGACGGCGTCAAAAGCGTGCGTCAGGGCAAGGTTTTCGAGATTGAACTCGAAGACGGCGACCGCGCCGCTGCCGAGGCCAAGATCGACGATATGTGCCGTAAACTGCTCGCGAATACGGTCATCGAGAACTATGCTATAGAGGTCATCTGACGAACGATGAGGAGCTAGGGATGGCCGAAGCGACGCAAGACTTGATGCTCGAACTCCTTAAACGTGTTCATGCAGAACTTGGCGACGTGAAGCGTGAAGTCTCCGATGTGAAGCGCGAGGTGCAGGCGATCAGAACGCATTTGATCGGAATGCAGCAAGATATATCGAACATTTACTCAATACTTGGAAATCACGGCCAACGCCTCGAACGCATTGATCGCCGTCTCAATTTGACTGAGCCTGTAGAATAAAACCCATGAAAACCGCTGTCATCGTCTTTCCCGGCTCTAACTGTGACCGCGATATGCAGGTCGCCTTGCGCCGCGCGTCGGGGATCGAGCCCGTCATGCTCTGGCACAAGGACACGGCGGTTCCCGCCGGTATCGACCTGATCGCGCTGCCCGGCGGGTTCTCGTTCGGGGATTATCTGCGCTGCGGGGCGATTGCCTCGCGCTCGCCGATCATGCGCGCGGTTGCCGATTTCGCGGGCAAGGGCGGGTTCGTGCTCGGGGTCTGCAACGGGTTTCAGGTGTTGCTGGAGACCGGGTTGCTGCCCGGCGTGCTGATGCGCAATGCGACGCTGAAATTCCATTGCCGGACTGTCCCGCTGACGGTGGAGGAAACCCAGAGCGGCTATACCCACGGCTATGACAAAGGCGAGCGCATCGCGCTGCCCGTCGCGCATCACGATGGCTGCTATATCGCCGAGGACGATGTGCTGGACCGCTTGGAGGGCGAGAACCGCGTGGCGTTTCGCTATGCCGAGGCGCTCAATGGCTCGCAGCGCGACATCGCCGGTATCCTGTCGGGCAACCGCCGCGTCCTGGGGATGATGCCCCACCCGGAACGCGCCGAAGACCCGGCGCTGGGCAATACCGACGGCGCGCGCCTCTTCAGCGGGCTGGTGGCGCAGGCGGTCTCGGCGTGATCCGCGCGGCGCTCCTCGCGGCTGGTTTGCTGCTCTCGGCCTGTGCGCAGCCCCAGCCGGTGTCTGTTCTGCCGATACAGCCGATTGATCCGGTCATCACCCCCGTCGATTTCAAGGATTTGCGCGGCCAGTCGGTCATGGTCCTCGACCGCCAAGAGCCGGATTTCGTGGTGCAGCGCATGACGACCTATCTGCGCCAGTGCAAAACCGGCCCCGGCGAGCGGCTCGGCTTTCGGCCCCACAGCGTCAGCTTGCTCGGCGCGAATAATGCCCCGCGCCTGTCCCTGATGATCGCCCAGCGCGGTCCTGTCACCGGCGTTGCGCTGGATGGTCCAGACTTTAGCCCTGCGGTGCAAGAAGAACTGGCCCAAGCGGTCGAGGGCCGCTCAACCTGCCTTTGACGTCCTTTGCGTTTATCTTGAGCCACTGAAAGCATCGAAGGGCGTGCACTCCTGGCGCGAGCGCAAAGTGCTATAGCGGGCCAAACGCGCGGTTGGCGAAGGCGACGCCCAGGCTGGCAGAGACCAACGCGATGCTATCGACCGGCCCAGGTATCTCGCCCAGCCACAGCCAGGCGATCAGCGCCGCCAACCCCGGCACCAATGCCGAGAAAGACGAGGCGCGGGGCGGCCCGAGCCGCTGAATCGCGACCGCGAAGGCAATTGTCGCCACGGCCCCGGATAGCAGCCCTTGCGCGGTGGCGTGAAACGCGATGACGCCCCAGTCCATCGCGGCGAGGCTCGATCCGGTCCAGAGCAGCAGGGCACCGACGACGATCGTTGAATAGAGACAGACAAGCCCCGCCGCCTCCGGCGGTGTCAGACCGCTGCGCCGAAACGCCACCGAAAAACTCGCCCAGCCGAGGGAGGCGAGCACCAGCAGGCCGATATTACCCAGCGCAATCCCCGCGCCGCCCACCGCCAGCGGCCCGATCACCAGCGCCGCCCCCAGGGCAATCAGCGCAAAACCGATTTTCTCCGACCGCCCAAACCGGTCTCCGAAAATCGCAAATGACATTCCGGCGGCCAGCAAGGGCATCATGCACGGGACGATGGCCGCCACATGTGCCACCGACGCGGTACGCATCCCGAGCGCGACCAAAATCACGAAGGGCGCGCCCCATCCCATCATCATCACCAGCGTCCAGCGCGGCACCCCCCGCGCCAGCGGCCCGCGCGGCCACCACCACGGCATCAGCACCAGCGCCGGAACGCCATAGCGCAGAAGGGCGAGGTCCAGCGGCGCAATCGCCTGCTTTACCGCGAAGCGAGTCGCCACCATCCAACCGGCCCAGATGAGCACGGCGACGATGATGCACAAATACGCCGTGCCCCGTGAAGAGGATGATATTGTCATCGGAAAGCTCTGTTTCGCATCAAATTATCGGTAATCGCTGCTCTACACTTAAAACCAACATTCACTATCTGAGATTACAAAACCGGTCGACCACAAGGGATTTGACATGTCGGAGCCTTCAGGAAGGAAGCTGAATGAAGCGGCGCAGGCGCTGCTTGCCTATTGGCGGGCGTGTCGCGGTGATGCCGTCCTTCCGCACCGGGAGCATATCTCGCCCGAAAAGCTGCGGCGGTGGATCGGTGATCTTAGTATCCTTCATATTCATGACGGCGAAAAACGCTTTTATGTTGCACTGCATGGCCAGAATGTCGTCCGGCATATGGGTCCAGGGTTCAACAGACGGTATCTGGAGGATGTGGTGCCGTCGGCGTCGCATTCATTTTCCTTCGCGCCTTATATCGCGAGCATAGAAAAGCGCGTGCCCGTGTTTCACACCATGGAGCCGAATTTATCCAACGGTCTGGTTTCACGTCTGACACGTCTTGCCTTTCCGTTCTGCGATTCCGACCCGAACAAGGTCAGCCGGTTTCTGGTCTATGTCGAGCCGGAAGATAACAGGCGTGATGCGAGCTCGTTAATCTATTCATCCATCTGCGAGGTGCAGCAACCCGATGAACTGCCGGCGCCCTTTGCGATCTATGATGATTTCAACGGCGACGATGTGATGCCGGATGAGGTATCTGCATCGGTCGCCCCTGCCGGTGGTCAAGAGCGTGGGCCGACCCCGGCCCAGCCGCGCCGCCGCCTGCGTTTGCTGGGCGGTTTGCTTGGTGCTTTGGAACGCGGGTAAAATCGGTTAGGACCGTCGGAAATTCTCCTGACGGACCCTGCCCGACATGCTTGAACCAGCCATCACCGCCGACCTTATCGCCGATCACGGGCTGAAGCCCGATGAATACCAGCGCATTCTCGACCTGATCGGGCGCGAGCCGAGCTTTACCGAACTCGGTATCTTTTCGGCGATGTGGAACGAGCATTGTTCTTACAAATCCTCCAAACGCTGGCTGCGCACGCTGCCGACCGAGGGGCCTCAGGTGATTTGCGGGCCGGGCGAGAATGCCGGGATCATCGACCTCGGGGATGGTCAGGCTTGTGTTTTCCAGATGGAGAGCCACAACCACCCCAGCTGTATCGAGCCGTATCAAGGCGCCGCGACCGGGGTCGGCGGCATCCTCCGCGATGTCTTCACCATGGGCGCGCGGCCCGTGGCGGCGCTCAATGCCTTGCGTTTCGGCGCGCCGGATCATCCCAAGACCCGTAGCCTCGTTAAAGGTGTGGTCGAGGGCGTCGGCGGCTATGGTAACTGTTTCGGCGTGCCCACCGTAGGCGGTGAGGTCGAGTTTCATCCCAGCTATAACGGCAATCCGCTGGTCAATGCGATGGCCGTGGGGTTGGCCGATGCCGACAAGATTTTCTATTCGGCGGCTTCGGGCATCGGAATGCCGATTGTCTATCTCGGTGCGAAGACCGGGCGAGATGGCGTCGGCGGCGCGACCATGGCGTCGGCAGAATTTGGCGAGGATGCCGAGGACAAACGCCCCACGGTACAGGTCGGCGACCCCTTCACCGAAAAGCGCCTGCTGGAGGCGACGCTGGAGCTGATGGCCTCCGGCTCCGTCATTTCGATTCAGGATATGGGCGCGGCGGGTCTGACCTGTTCCGCCGTTGAAATGGGCGACAAGGGTAACCTTGGCGTGGTGCTCGACCTTGAGAAAGTTCCGACCCGCGAAACCGCGATGAGCGCCTATGAGATGATGCTGTCGGAGAGCCAGGAGCGGATGCTCATGGTCCTGCGCCCGGAGAAAGAGGCCGAGGCCAAGGCGATCTTCGACAAGTGGGATCTCGACTTTGCCATCGTCGGCGAGACGATTGCCGAGGACCGGTTCCATGTGCGCCTGAACGGCGAGACCAAAGCTGACTTGCCGCTCAAGGCCCTGTCCGGCACCGCGCCCGAGTATGACCGGCCATGGGTCGAAACGCCTGCCCCCGCGCCCGTCGCGGACGTGCCCGCGATGGATGTCGGCGAGGCGCTGCTTAAATTACTCGGCAGCCCCGACCTCTGCTCGCGCCGCTGGGTGTGGGAGCAATACGACCACACGGTTATGGCCGATACGATCCAGCTTCCCGGCGGTGATGCGGCGGTGGTGCGGGTGCATGGCACGCAAAAGGCCCTCGCCATGAGCGCCGATGTAACCCCCCGCTATTGCGTCGCTGATCCCGTGCAGGGCGGCAAACAGGCGGTCGCCGAGGCGTTCCGCAATATCTGCGCGGTGGGCGCGCGGCCCTTGGCGGCGACGGATAACCTGAATTTCGGCAACCCGGAAAAGCCCGAGATCATGGGGCAATTGGTGGGCTGTATCAAAGGTATCGGCGAGGCCTGCGCCGCGCTCGACATGCCCATCGTCAGCGGCAATGTCAGCCTTTATAACGAAACCGAGGGGCAGGGTATTTTGCCGACCCCCACCATCGGCGGCGTTGGCCTCCTGCGCGATTCGTCGCTGATGATGACGCTGGGCTTCAAGGGGCCGGGTCAGCCCATCGTCCTGATCGGCGCGGGCAGTGGCGGCCATATGGGCCAGTCGCTCTACCTGCGCGAGTTGTTTGGCCGCGAAGAGGGCGCACCGCCTCCGGTCGACCTGACCCACGAGCGCATGGCCGGTGAACTGGTCCAAACCCTGATCGAGCAAGGGCTGGTCACGGCCTGCCACGACCTCTCCGATGGCGGCCTCGGCATCGCGCTGGCCGAAATGGCGCTTGCGGGGGGCATCGGCTGTACCGTCCGCTCGCCGGGCGGCGCGGATCACGAGACGTTCTTTGGCGAGGACCAAGGCCGCTATCTGGTGACGCTGGCTGACCCCAACGCCCTCGAACCCGTGGGCCAGCTCGCCGACGGCGCGGGCATCGCGGCCCCATGGATCGGTGAGACCGGCGGCAATGCAGTGGTTCTCGGCGGCGCATCGGTCCCGCTGGCGGAGCTGCGCACGGCCCATGAAGGCTGGTTCCCGGCGTTTATGGGTGAAACCGTCTGACGCAGAATTTTCTGATGAAAATTTTACCTGGATAATATCCTTCGAGACGGGCCTGCGGCCCTCCTCAGGATGAGGCTTGCGCTCTGTCCTCATCCTGAGGAGCCGCAAAGCGGCGTCTCGAAGGATGTTGTCCCCCTCAATTGCCTCAGGCGATTGTATGAGCACCTCGCGCCTCTCCCATTGCGCCGCCGCGCCGGACGCCTTAGATCAACTTCGAACTAAACAGACGGAGCTAGCGCCCCATGCCCATGCAAGCCGGAGAGATCGAAGCCCTGATCCGTGAGGGGTTTCCCGATGCCGAGATCGAGATTCGTGATTTGGCGGGGGATGGCAATCACTATGCGGCCTCGGTGATCGACGAGAGTTTTCGCGGCAAGTCTCGGGTGGCCCAGCATCAGATGGTCTATGCCGCCCTCAAGGGAAAAATGGACGGGGCGGCGGGCGAACTCCACGCCCTTGCGCTCCAGACGGGCGCGCCCGCAACAGAAGGAAATACGTGATGAGCGATGCGATTCAGACCCAGATCAAGGGCACGGTCGATACCAACGACGTGGTGCTGTTCATGAAGGGCACGAAACAGTTTCCGCAATGCGGGTTCTCCAGCCGTGTCGCGCAAGTGCTGAACTATCTCTCGGTCGAGTTTCAGGACGTGAACGTGCTCGAAAGCGATGAGATGCGTCAGGGGATCAAGGATTTCACCAACTGGCCGACCACGCCCCAGCTTTACGTGAAGGGCGAATTCGTCGGCGGCTGCGACATCGTCACGGAGATGGCCTTGAACGGCGAACTCGACACCCTGTTCAACGAAAAGGGCGTCTCTTTCGATCAGGAAGCGGCCAACACGGTGCGCGAAGCCAACGCCTGAACCGTTTATGATGGACTGAAAATGAAAAGGCCCGCGAGCGCATCGCGGGCCTTTTTAATCAAAGGACGCGGAGAAGGCGGCTTCGGGACAAAAGCGGCTCCTCCGCGTCTGCGATAGAGAACGGGGGACCCTCGTATCGCGCACACCAAAACTGCACCCAAATGGTTAATAGATTCTTACCTGATAACCACAGATTGAATGTTTTGATTTTCCAGTGCATCGCCGCGCGGAATATCCTTTATTTTTCAGTGATGTTCGTATCAATTGATGACGCTTTGATTGGTTTGCAGCGATCTGGCGAGTCTCGACAATGTCTGGATTGCCCATGATTCGCGCGAATCAAGCTTGAAAACCGGTGAATCGTTTCGATAAAAAACCCGTATTCCCTGTGCGAGGGGCGAGAACCCGCCATAATCGTTAAAATTTTCGATAAATATGGCTCATTTTAGGATGATAGGTCCGTCACGTTAACGATTGGATGCGATTCAGGGTTGCAATCCCAGAAAGATGCTGGGTAATCTGATCTCACTGCTCGATAGGTTTCTTGCCTGTATGAAACCTGCCTCAATCCAACTCAAGGCGCCTTTGCAAAAAGGCGCCTTTTTTTCTGTCCGGGCGACGGAAACCCTTGCTTGACGCACACCGCCGCACCGCGCAGCCTGTAACCCGATGACAGGTCATGGGAGGCGGTTATGAAAGTTCAGCAAATCCTTCAGCGCAAGCAGAGCAACGCGGTGGAGACTGTCGAACCGGGATCGAAGATTCACGACGTGGCCGCGAAACTGTCCGAAATGAAGATCGGGTGCATGTTGGTCGTTAACGAATCCAGGCAGATTCAAGGCATCGTTTCTGAACGGGACATCGTGCGCATTCTCGGTCAGCGGGGCGGCGGCTGTCTCGATGACGACGTGTCGTCGGTGATGACCGAGGGCGTGATTACCTGCTCCACCGACGATGACGACAACTCGGTGCTGGAAAAAATGACCAATGGCCGCTTTCGCCACATGCCGGTGATGAAGGACGGCGACCTCGCCGGTCTGATCTCGATCGGGGATGTGGTTAAGGCGCGGATCGACAGCCTCAAGATGGAGAATGAAGAGCTCGAAAACATGATCCGCGCGGCCCAGGGTTGAGCGTGTCTGACGCGGCAAGGGCCAAGGGCCGCAGGGTCGGCCTTTATCCCGGAACCTTCGATCCGGTGACCCTCGGCCATCTCGACGTGATCCAGCGGGCGCGAAAGCTGGTGGATCATCTGATCATCGGCGTGGCCAAGAACGACGGCAAGGGGCCGCTGTTTTCCACCAAGGAACGCATGGCGCTGGTGCAGGCAGAAATCGATGCCATGCCCGATGGCGAAGGGCTGGGCAGCATCCAGATCGAGGTTTTCGACCGGTTGCTGATGTCCTATGCCAGCGATCTGGGGGCCGAGGTCATCTTTCGCGGTCTGCGCGCCGTATCCGATTTCGAGTACGAGTTTCAGATGGCGTGCATGAACCGCTCGCTGAATGATCGGATCGAGACGGTGTTCCTGATGGCCGAACCGGAACACCAGGCGATTGCATCGCGGCTGGTGAAGGAGATCGCGCGGCTGGGCGGCGACGTCTCCAGTTTCGTCACGCCGTCCGTCCACGATGCGTTGAAGGCGCGTTACAGCCGCCCCGACTGAGACGGCAGATTTGACGTGGAGGCCGGGAGGCTGTAGCCGTCCGCTGTGCCCGGCGGTGTTCGGGCGATGGAATAACGGAGATTGAGATGAGACAGATAATGGGCTTCGCGCTCGCGCTCATGCTCGGCGGAATCGCGTCCCAGGCGGCGCTGGCAGAGGAACATGCTGTGACGGTCAACGACCCTGAAAATACCCTCGCGATGGAGCTTGAAAGCGGCACTGTGCTGATCGAGCTGTCCTCCGAGCACGCCCCTAACCACGTCGCGCGGATCAAGGAACTGACCCGTGAAGGTTTCTACGACGGCATCGTCTTTCACCGCGTGATCGACGGCTTCATGGCGCAGACCGGCGATCCGACCGGCACCGGCACCAGTGGTTCGGGCAAGAATATCGACGCCGAGTTCACCGATGCGGATTTCGTGCGCGGTGCCCTCGGTATGGCCCGCGCGGCGAACCCGAACAGCGCGGACAGCCAGTTCTTCATCGTCTTCGATCACAGCCCGCACCTGAACGGCCAGTACACGTATCTGGGCAAAGTCATCGACGGCATGGAGCTGGTCGACGGCCTCAAGCGCGGCGCGCCCGGTTCGGGGTCGGTCACCGATCCCGACAAGATGGTGTCGGTCAAGGTCTACGCCGACACGCAGTAAGCGCGGTCTGAACTCGATAGGAAAAGGCGTCGCGGTTGCGGCGCCTTTTTTCGTTCAGGCGGATCAGGTGCCGGGTGCCGCCGAATTCGCAGATATGGTGCGAGGGAGTGCGCGGCGGAGATGATAACGCCTCGGTCCTACAGTTCATCGCCGCAGAGTCTTACTCTCGGGGTGCAGGCGTTGACGGCGCGATTCGATTTGGAGTGGGATGGATGAAATTCTCGGCAAATCTGGGCTTTCTGTGGACGGACCGCCCCTTGCCCGATGCGATTCACGCCGCCAAGGCCGCCGGTTTCGATGCCGTCGAATGTCACTTTCCCTATGACGTCGCCGTCGAAGACGTCAAAGCTGCACTCGCCGCAACCGGGCTTCGGATGCTGGGTCTCAATACCCGGCGCGGCGATGTCTCAGCCGGTGACAATGGCTTATGTGCCCTTCCCGGTCGCGAAGCCGAGGCGCGTTCCGCCATTGATGAAGCCATCGCCTATGCCATCGCCATCGACACCCCAAATATCCACGTCATGGCCGGGTTCGCCGAGGGGCAGCAGGCGCATCGGACCTTTGTCGATGCGCTGAAATACGCCTGCGCCAATGCGGCCCCCCACGGCATCACCATCCTGATCGAGCCGCTGAACAAATATGACGCGCCGGGTTATTTCCTGACCACGACCAATCAGGCACTAACGATCATCGACGACGTCGGCGCGCCGAACCTGAAATTGATGTTCGATTGCTATCATGTGCAGTTGATGGAGGGTGACCTGACCCATCGGATCGAGGCCTTGTTGCCGTCGATCGGCCATATCCAGTTTGCCTCCGTTCCCGACCGTGGTGCGCCGGATCACGGGGAGGTGAACTATCCGCATATCTTCAGGGTCATTGCGGATCTGGGCTACGCGGCACCCTTGGGCGCGGAGTACAGACCGGACGGCAATACGGACGATACACTTGCCTGGATGAGCAAAGTCTAGGCCGCACCAAAACTGACGCTTGCCGATCCATGTTGAACGCAAGCCGCTCAAGACGTCGCGGCCCGATCACATTCGGGATGAAATGGCAGCGGCGGTTAAAAAGGTCGCAGCGAATTTGTGGCGATAGTGCCGTTTATCGGTCTCACCTGCGTTTTCGGGGTCAACATCGCGTCCACCGGGCGCAGAATGTCCGGCCAGATATCCACGCCTGGCCCCAGGGCCGGTTTCCGACTTTGAGGGATTGCTAAAATCATGTGCGCTGGTGCTTGCCGCAGCCGAGCCAATGCGCTATGCCCCGCGCTGTCGGAGCGTGGCGCAGTCTGGTAGCGCACCTGGTTTGGGACCAGGGGGTCGTAGGTTCGAATCCTACCGCTCCGACCATTTCACCGTTAACAGCGTTTTCTCTGACCTCTCGCGGAGCGCTTATGCTGTCTCGCAAGAACGGCACGCTGAAAACTGTTGCATCGGGGTTTCCAATAGATACGGTTCTTGCCGTCAGCGCCCGCAAGCGGCGCGGCATGGGAGGACGACCCGGAGATGGAGTTTCTGGCCTATTTTGGCGGGGTGTTCGAGCCCGTCGCCTTTCTGCTGTTGCTTGGCGGAACGGTCGGAGGCCTGATTCTGGGTGCGACGCCCGGCCTGTCGCCGACCATGGCCGTGGCGCTGCTGATCCCGTTCACCTTTCACCTGTCGCCGACCCAGGGCCTGATTCTGCTCGGGGCCGCTTACACCTCAACGGTCGCGGGCGGCGCGGTGAGCGCGATTTTGCTGAAGATTCCAGGCGCTCCGGCCAATATCGCCACGGCGCTCGATGGCAATGCGATGGCGCGAAAGGGCGAGGGGGCGCGGGCGCTGCACCTGTCTTTCCTGTCCTCGGGGATTGGCGGGGTCATTGGCGTTTTGCTGCTGATTTTCCTGACGCCGTTGCTGGCCCAATGGGCACTGGCCTTTGGCCCGTCGCATCTCTTCTGGCTGGCGATCTTGGGCGTGACGGTGATCGGGTCGCTGGACTCCAAGTCCTTCGTAAAGGGGCTGCTATCCGGCTGTATCGGCCTGTGGCTGTCGATGATCGGCTATGACGATATTCAGGGCGCCCAGCGGTTTATCTTTCACGATGCCCTGACCGGCGGCATCCACATCATCGCGGCCCTGATCGGCATCTTCGCCATCCCGCAAGTCCTCGACATGTTCGCCAAGGGCCGCCGGAAGGTCGTGATCGAGACGGTCGCGGTGCCCGTCCATGCGTTCTCCGATTCGGTGCGCGAGATCGGGCGTAGCGGGCGGCCCCTGACCATCGGCACGATCATCGGGTCGATTGTGGGTCTGATTCCCGGTATCGGGGGGCAGATCGCGGGTCTCGTCGCCTATGATCAGGCCAAGAAATTCTCGCCCCATAAGGAAAAGTTCGGCACCGGCCACCCCGAGGGCCTGATTGCCGCCGAGTCGGCTAATAACGCCATGGTCGGCCCGTCGCTGGTGCCTCTGCTGACCCTGTCGATTCCGGGCAGCCCCACCGCCGCCGTGCTGCTGGGCGGATTGCTGATCCATGGCATTTTCCCCGGCACCGACCTGTTCGAGCGCAATCCGGAGGTGGCATGGACCTTCATCAACTCGATGCTGATCGGGCAAGTTCTAATGGTTATCTTCGGTATCGCCATCGCGAAATGGGCGGCGAAGATCGCCCGCGCGCCCTTGCCGATCATGGCATCTGCCGTGCTCGTTCTGGCGCTGTTCGGATCGTATTCGGTGCAGCAATCCATGGGGGATGTCTGGATCATGCTGTCGCTGGGGCTCGGCATGTATTTTCTGGAGAAGTTCGGGTTCTCCGCCGCGCCGGTGGTGCTGGGGCTGATCCTGGGGCCGATTGCGGAATCCAATTTCGTGCAGGGGTCGCTGATTGCGAACGCTGTCTACGATGACTGGCCGAATGTGATGTATTTCATGACCGGCCCGCTGAATATCGTGCTGATCGTGCTCGTGATCGCCTCCATCGGCTATTCGTTCCTGTCCCACCGGGCCAGCGCCCGCGCCGATGCCGCCCAGCGGGTGGCCGCGCAATGACCGCCTCTCGCACCCAACATCTGATCGCCTCGTCGATCATCCTGGTCGTGGCGCTGATCGTCGGCTGGCTGAGCTTTACCCAGCAACCCGCAGAAGCCTTTTTGTTTCCGCGCCTGATCTCGGTCTTTTTCATGGTGCTGGCGGCATGGAACTTCATCCGCGCGTTTCTCGCCCTCTCTAAGGTCGGCGAGGGCCTGAGCGCCGAGACCGCGCTAGCGATTGCGCCGGGGCTGTTGGTGACGCTGGTCTATGTGTTTTGGGCCGCGAAGACGGTTGGCTTTTACGCCAGTTCGACCGCCGCGTTCTTTATCCTCTACACGCTCTATGACCCGGAGCCGCTGAGTAATGGACGCGCGTGGCTGAAACGGGTCATAGTCACGACGATTTTCATGGCGATCATCTACGCATTGTTCACGCTATTGCTGAAGGTGCAGACGCCGCGAGGACACTTCCTTTGACCCGGAACACCGGGCAGAGATTTTTGGGAGAGAAACGAATGAAGACACTGTTGAAGACTTTTGGCGCGTCGCTGGTTGCGGCGACTTTGGCCGGTGCGGTTCCGGCGATGGCCGATGACTATCCCTCGCGCCCCATCGGCGTGGCCGTCTCTTACGGCGCAGGCGGCGCGACCGACTTTCAGGCGCGGATCGTGACCATGGTCGCGGGCAACGAGGACATGCTGGGCCAGCCCATGTACATCCTCAACAAGCCCGGTGCCGGGGGCCGCGTTGGCTGGAACTGGTTCGCCAGCGAGGCCGAGGCCGATGGCTATATGATGTCGGCCTATAACGTGCCGCACTTCATTGCCCAGTCGATCAAGGGCGGCGTGCAGTATTCCGCCGACAGCTTTGAACCGATTGCCAACTGGGGCGCTGACCCCGCCGTGGTCGTGGTGCCCGCCGACAGCCCCTACAACACGATTCAAGAGATGGTGGACTTTGCCAAGGAAAACCCCGGCAAGGTCACTCTGTCCGGCGCAGGCCTGTTCGTTGGTCACCATATTGCGGCACTGCAACTGCAAAAGGCGACCGATGCGAAATTCGTCTACATCCCCACCAAGGGCGGCGGCGCTGCGGCGATGAAGGCCGTTGTTGCGGGCGACGTGACCGGCGGCATCAACAACCTCTCCGATGCGTTCCGCGCGGCTGAAGCCGGCAATGTCAAGGTGCTGGCCGTGGCTGATCTGGAGCGCAACGAAGAGTTCCTGCCCGACGTGCCAACGCTGATGGAGGCCGGGTATGATGTCGACAACGCCTCGGTGAACTTCCGTGGCCTGATGGTGCCCAAGGGCACGCCGCAGGAAGTGATCGACACGCTGGCCGAGAAAGTGCCCGCGATGTTCAACCACGCCCGCGTGACCAAGCGGATGGCAGCGGGCGGCTCGCCCCTGCGCGTCATGAACCGCGAAGAAGTGCAGGCCATGTGGGCCAAGCGTCAGGAAACCTTGGCCGAGTTGCTCGAGGGGCTTTGATCCCATATCTCGCCCTCGGCACCGCGCGTTTGCGCGGGGGCATCCTTGCCATCATGAATCGCTGTCCCGGACTTGCTCCGGGACCTCGAACTTCTGAGAGCCTTTTATAGAGGCCCCGGATCGAGTCCGGGGCAGGAGTAAACCAGATGGACGCCCCAGCCCCCGCCGACCCGTCCGCCGAAGAAGCCCTCGTCGATGCCCTCGTCGCCCGTGCCCGCGCGGCGCAGGCCGCTTTTGTCGATGGCGCGGATCAGGCGCGGTATGACCGGGCGGCGCTTGCCATCGGCTGGGCGATCATGGAACCCGAGCGCAACCGCGAAATGGCGACACTCGCGGTCGAGACCACCGGCCTCGGCAATGTCGCCGACAAGATCACCAAGAATCACCGCAAGACCCTTGGCCTGCTGCGCGACATTGCCGGGGCGACGACCTTTGGCGTGCTGTCCGAAGACCCGGCCAAGGGGATCACGCGCATCGCACGGCCCAAGGGTGTAGTCGGCGCGGTGGTGCCCTCGACCAATCCGGTCGCGACCCCGGCCAACAATGCCATCAACGCGGTGAAATGCGGTAACGCGATCATCCTGGCCCCCTCGCCGAAGGGGATCGCGGCTTGTGAGACGCTGCTTGGCTATATCCATGCTGAGTTCGATCTACTGGGCGTGCCCCGCGATCTGGTGCAAATGCTCCCCGCACCCGCCTCAAAGGTGAAGACCCAACGCCTGATGGAAAGTGTCGATCTGCTGGTCGTGACCGGCAGTCAGGACAATGTCCGGCGTGCCTATTCCTCCGGCACGCCCGCACTCGGCGTGGGGGCTGGGAATGTGACGGTGATCGTCGATGAAACGGCGGACTTGACCGAGGCCGCCCGCAAGATTTCGGCTTCGAAAACCTTCGACAATTCGACCTCCTGCTCATCCGAGAACGCGATTGTCGTTGTGGATGGGGTGTTCGAGCCCTTCATGGCGGCGCTGCACGCGGCGGGTGGTCGGCATCTGACCGGAGCCGAAGCCGAAACCCTGAAAACCTCGCTTTTCGGCGGCGGCCATCTGAACCGGCATCTGCTCGCGCAAGACATCGACAAGGTGATCGAGCGCACGGGCGTTCAGGTTGCCGACGCTGATACGGCGCGCTTTCTGGTCATCGACGGGGAGGGGATCGGCCCGGATTACCCTGAATCGGGCGAGAAACTGTCGCTCGTAACAACGCTTTACCGGGCCAACGATTTCGATGACGCCAAGGCTCTGGCCGGGCGTATCCTTGCCTATGTGGGGGCGGGCCATTCGGTCGGCATTCATACCGCCGATGATGACCGCGCCAGGGCGTTGGGGTCGGAACTGCCGACCAGTCGGGTGATCGTCAATCAGGCCCATTGCTTTGCGACCGGGGGCAGCTTCGACAACGGGATGCCGTTTTCGCTGTCCATGGGGTGCGGCAGTTGGGGTGGCAATTCCATCGACGAGAACCTCAACTACACCCACTTCATGAATGTCACCAAGGTCGTCCGCACCATCCCGCCCCATGAGCCTTCGCCCGAAGACATCTTCGGCGATTACTGGAAAACCACCGGACGATGAGCGCGCCTTTCACAATGGCTGCGATTGCGGGCCTCTCGGTGCGGGGCATGATCGACCGCCGCGCCGATGAGACACCGGATAAGCCGTTTCTGATCGATTCACATCGGGGTGAGACCGTCACCTACGGTGCCATGCGCATGGCGGCGCGAGCCTTTGCGCACCGTCTGTCGGAGGAGGGCGTGCAGCGCGGTGATACCGTTGCCTATGCCATGGCCAACGGGGCCGATGCGGCGCGGGTGATTCTCGGGTGCCTCTATGGCGGCTATCTTGCCACCGCAGTCAATCTCGTCTCGGGATCGGCGACGATCTCTTACGTGCTGAAACATTCCGGCGCGGCGCTGGTCTTTGTGGATGAGACCAGCCACGACTTGCTGACCGAGGCGGCGGCTGCGCTGCCAACGCGGCCCCGTCTGGTTCCGGCGCGTGCGGACTGGTTCGAGGGCACCGGCGATGCGCCGCCAGTCGCCGCCGATACCGACGGCCTGCTCATGTATACCTCGGGCACGACCGGCAAACCCAAGGGCGTTGTGCTGACCCAGGCCAGCCTGCTCGCGGGGGGTGGGAATGCAGCGCTTGCCCATGAATTGACGGCGGAGGACCGCGCGCTCTGCGTCTTGCCGCTTTATCATATCAATGGCTTGTGCGTGACGCTGATGGGGCCACTGGCCTCGGGGGGCAGCGTGGCGATGCCGCGCAAATTCTCGGTCTCGACCTTCTGGGACCGGGTGCGCGACCATGAGTGTTCATGGTTTTCGGTGGTGCCGACGCAGATCTCCTACTTATTGCACCATACCGAGGCCCCCGGC
>CALGNO010000167.1 GCA_937958625.1 uncultured Neomegalonema sp. | reverse complement strand
CAGGCGCAGGCATCGGCGCTCTATGCGATTGCGCAGTTGCAGCCCGGCGTGCCGCTTCTGGCCGCCTCGACAATCGTCGAGATCTACAACAGTGACCAGGACCTGGCGCTCTCGATCATGGCGGTCATGCAGTCAGGCGAGATCTCTGGATCCCATCAGGGTGTCGCTGCGCAAATTCTGAGCCTCGCCGGGGGCGCAGGCCCTTCAAACCAACTTGCCGGACCACCGCTGTCTCAACAAGAAGGGGATACTCTGGCGGAAATCTCGAACAGGCTGAACCCTCAAAACCAACAGAGAGGCGAAAAAAGACCGCGCCATGATGAGTTCTGAACCTGCTCCCGGATTCCGGATCCCTGAGGCGGATAAGCCTTGTCTGCACATGGGTGGATGCGCCGCCCGCGCCTTGTGCAGACTGTGCTGCCTGATCTCATCGTCGGGGGCAGCGCCGGATTACAACGCCGCTATTGCTGCCAGCACCTTGTCCGACACCTCGACCGGCCCACCTTTCGCGCGGTTGGCGTGGCGGCGGGCACCGGGCAGGCGCGCGCCTTCCATGTCTTCGATCTTGCCGAGCAGCTTTTCGCCGTGCTCCAGAAACGCGCCGCCCGCCGATTTTGACGGATCAATTGCGAGCAGGAACTCGCCGCCGTTGAACGGGCATCCCGGCACGGCGGTCTCTTTGGCCTCGAAGCTGAATACCTCGCCGATCATCGCCCCGGCCATCAACTCTATCATCAGCGAAATCGACGAGCCTTTATAGCCGCCGAACGCAAGCTGCACGCCGCCATCGAGGATTTCCGCCGGGTCGGTGGTGGGGTTACCGTGCTTGTCGAGGCCGGTCCCCTCCGGCACTTTATGCCCGTCCCGCGCCGCAATCATCACCTCGCCCCGTGCCAGGACCGAGCCAGCCTGATCAAAGGCCAGCACACCGCCATCGGGGCGCGGCCATGCGAAGGCCATCGGGTTGGTCCCGAACAGCGCCTCGCGGCCCCCGGCAGGAGCAACATAGGGAACGGCGGCGGTCATCGCCATGCCGACAAGGCCCTGCTCCGCCAGCATTTCGACCTCGGGCCAGAGCGCGGCGAAATGGCGGATACGGGTCAGGCCGCACATGGCGACGCCCTGCTCCTTCGCCAGTTTCACCAGCGGACCCTTCGCGCGTTCCAACGCAAGGGGCGCAAAGCCCTCCTGACCATGAACCCTCAGAACCGAGGGCGCGATTTGCTCGACGGTCGGGTCGGCGTCTCCGTTAGAGCCTCCCTCGCGCAAACCCTTCACATAAGCAGGCAGGCGGAACAGCCCGTGAGAATGGGCCCCGTCGCGCTCGGCGGCGGTCATCGTGCGGGCGACGGCGGCGGCATTTTCGGCATTGCAGCCGTTATCAGCCAGCGTTTTCTCGCCAAGCGCCTGCACATCTTCGAGGGTCATTTCGGCCATGGGTCACTCCTGTTTTTCGGGCGAGACCGTGGAGAGACCCGGCCCGAAAGGCAAGGGCGATGAAACAGGGGGTTCAGATTGCTGTCATAGCCGCGAAGGCACACACCCATTTTCAGTCAATCTCAGATGTTCGGCTTACCGAGAAATGACCCCCCGCTCTCGCGGGAATGACATCCGAATAGCGAAAGCCCAATTCCCGTATCAGCCGCCGATATACGCCTTCAGCGCGGCCTCGGTGCCATCCGCCCAGATACGGCCCAAGGCCGCATCGAACGCCCCGGCAAATCGAGGATCATCCGCAATCTCGCCATAGAGGTGGCGCTGTTGAAGCCAGGCGCGCGGGTTGGACTTTGCCGCCACCGCGACCTCGTTCAAGGCATCCCAGTAAGGGTCGTTCGCCTCGATTTTCGAACCGTCCTCGCGGGTGCCCTCGCACATTCGCGCCCACAGCGCCTCGACCAGCGCCAGCCCCTCGACCGGCACATCCTTGGCCAGACCATCGCGGATGATCGGGTGCAGAAAACCGGTGTGACGCGACGAGCCATCGAACGCCACCCGCCGCACGGTATCGACGATCTTCGGATTCGAGAACCGCCGCCCGATCAGCGCGACATAGTCCTCGGGCGTCATTCCCGGCACCGGCGCGACATGGGGCGCGATCTCTTCGGTTTCGACCTTGTGGAACAGCGCGGCGATCAAAGGATGGTCCATGCACCCCGAAATCGTCTCGACCGACAGCAACTCGCCGACATTGGCGATGACCTGATGCCCCGCGTTGAGAATACGGATTTTCATGGTCTCGTAGTCATGCACATCCGGCGTCAGAGTCGCGCCGACTTGCTCCCAGACCGGACGACCGGCGCAGAATTCATCCTCGATCACCCATTGGCGATAGTTTTCGTGGGTGACGGGGGCCGTATCCTCGATGCCGAACTCGCGCACCAGCGCCAGCTCGTTCGGCCCGGTCGCCGGGACGATGCAATCGACCATCGAGTTCGGAAAGGTACACGCCCCCTCGATCCATTCTGCCAGCGCCGGGTCAGACAGGTGCGCGAGGCCGAGAATGGTCTGCTTCAGCACCGCGCCATTGCCTTGCAGGTTATCGCAACTCTGACAGGTAAAGGGACCATCACCATTCGCGCGGCGCTTGGCCAGCGCCGCAATCATCGCCCCGAACGCGGTTTTGGGCGCAGCGGGCGTTTCGGCATCATGGACGATGTCGGGATGCTCGGCATTGAAACTGCCATCGGTGGGATCGAGGTAGTAACCGCCCTCGGTCACGGTCAGCGACACGATACGAATCGCAGGATCGGCCATCTGCGCGATCAGCGCCCCGTTGCCCTCTTCGACCGGCAGAAAGTCGATCATCGAGCCGGTGACCTCGGCAGAGCTGCCCCCGGCATCGAGTTCGATCAGCGTCGTCAGGCAATCCTGCGCCAGCAAGCGCCCGCGCATCGCCTCGTCATTGGCGCGCACGCCCGCGCCGATGATCGCCCAGTCCAGCGCCAGCCCCTCATCCATCAACCGGTGCAGATACCACGCCTGGTGCGCCCGGTGAAAATTGCCGAGACCGATATGCACGATACCGGCGGTCAGGGCCGAACGGTCGTAACGCGGGCCACGAACGCCCTCCGGCAGGTGATCGAGAGTGTCATTGGAAAGCTGCATCGGTTCCTCCGTTGGCCCGCCCGGTCTTGAAAGCGGCTGTGTATGACCTGCCACTGAACTTTCACCCAGTCGCAGCTTGAGTCGTCTGGTTTGGATACGCCGTCTGGCGCGGTTGAGGCAACCGGTTGCCCGGTTGCGTGATTCAGGTTCGCGGCGAAGGCCGCTGGGGTTTGGTATCCGAGAGTCGAGTGCGGTCGTTCAGTGTTGTAATCTGTGGCCCATCTGGCGATGGCTGAGCGAGCATGGCCGAGGCCATGGAACAATGTCTCGTTCAACAAGCTCATCGCGCATGCGCCCATTGAAACTTTCCACGAAGCCATTCTGCATCGGTTTGCCGGGCGCGATGTAATGCCAGTCGACTTTGCGATCTTCCTGCCATTTCAGGATCGCATTCGAAGTCAGCTCGGTTCCATTGTTGCTGACCACCATGCAGGGGTATCCACGCATCTCAGCGATCCGGTCCAGTTCACGCGCAACACGGTCACCAGACAACGACGTATCGACAACTGCAGCAAGATATACACGACTGAAGTCATCAATCACGTTCAAGATGCGGAACCGACGGCCACATGACAGGCTGTCTGATACGAAGTCCAACGACCACCGCTGGTTCGGCACCTGTGGAATAGCCATCGGCGCTCTGGTGCCCACTGCACGCTTGCGACCGCCCCGTTTACGGACTGTTAACCCTTCTTCGCGGTAGATCCGGTAAAGCTTCTTCCA
>CALGNO010000166.1 GCA_937958625.1 uncultured Neomegalonema sp. | reverse complement strand
CGATGCCGGAGGCTCGCAAAGGACTGGGAGAAATCCATCGCCTCAGCCGACGCATGGCTCGACGTCGCCCATATCCGCCTCACAACCCGACGACTCGCAAGGTATTGCTCTATCTGACAGAGTTTCGAGTCAGGCTCTTAGCTGGTCGTGACTGTCGTAATGGAACCGTTTCACGGTCGCGTCTTTGATGGTGCGGTTCATCCGCTCGACCTGACCATTGGTCCAAGGATGGTTTTGTTTTGTGAGGCGATGCTCAATACCGTTCGTTATGCACACATTTCCGAACGGATGTCCCATGAACCGCGCGCTGGGGCCATTACGGTTCTTTGGCAATGGTGCGAACTGGATGCCATTATCGGTAAAGATCGTGTGGATCTGATAGGGGACAGCGACAATCAGAGCTTCGAGAAAAGCACATGCAGTCATTGATGTTGCCCGTTTCTCCAATCGAACAAAGGCAAACTTGCTCGTGCGATCAATGGCGACGAAGAGGTGTAGTTTGCCCTCGGCAGTGCGGACTTCAGCAATATCGACATGGAATTAGCCAATCGGGTAGCGCTTGAATTTCTTTTTGCCCGGCTTATCGCCCTCGACATCTGGCAATCGGCTGATTCCATGTCTCTGGAGGCAACGATGTAGAGAAGACCGTGTCAGATGCGGGATGCTCGGCTGGAGGGTATAGAGACAATCATCCAGCGGTAAAAGCGTATGACGACGAAACGCAACCACGGCCGCTTCCTCGTCAGCGCTCAGCATAGTCAGGCAGGACTGTCAGAAATTTTGTGCGTGGAGCCATAGTGATGGAAAAGGAAGGAGCATCACATGGCGATCGAGAAAGAGGTACTGGAACAGCTTCTGAGGGGGGGCGTGATCCGCAGTATGTGTTTTCAAAGGATGGGTTGTTCGACGAGCTGAAGAAGGCGCTGTCGGAGCGGATACTGAACGCTGAACTGGATGATCATCTGGAGGCTGAAGGCGCGCAGGGTCGGCGGAACCTGCGCAATGGCAGTTCGCCGAAGACGATGCTGACGGAAACGTCGAAGGTATCGCTCGACATTCCACGCGACCGATCTGGCACGTTCGATCCGAAGTTGATCGCCAAATATCAGCGCCGATTTCCAGGGTTCGACGACAAGATCATCTCGATGTACGCGCGAGGGCTGACGGTCCGGGAGATTCGAGGTCATCTTGACGAGCTCTACGGCATTGATGTGTCGCCCGATCTGATCTCGCGGATTACGGACACCGTTATGGAGGCGGTGACGGAATGGCAGAACCGCCCGCTGGAGGTCTGTTATCCGCTGGTGTTCTTCGACGCGATCCGGGTGAAGCTTCGCGATGAGGGCTTCGTCCGTAACAAGGCGGTCTATATCGCGCTCGGCATCCAGCCGGATGGCACCAAGGAAATTCTCGGTATCTGGATCGAGCAGACCGAAGGTGCCAAGTTCTGGCTTCGGGTGATGAACGAGTTGAAGAACCGGGGCGTGGCCGACATCCTCATCGCGGGGCTGGACGGCTTGAAGAGCTTCCCTGACGCCATCACCGCCGTGTTCCCGGAAACCACGGTTCAGACCCGCATCGTGCATCTGATCCGCAACTCGCTCAGCTTCTGCTCCTGGAAGGATCGCAAGGCGGTCGTCAAGGCCCCCAAAGCAATCTATCAGGCCGAGAATGCCAAGGCCGGTGAGCAAGCCTCAGCGCCTTCGAGGACAGCGAATGGGGCGAGAAATACCCTGCCATGACCCAAGGCTGGCGACGGAATTGGGAGCACGTCATCCCGTTCTTCGCCTTCCCCAAAGCCGTGCGCCGGATCGTCTACACGACAAACGCAATCGAGGCGCTGAACTCGAAGATCAGACGGGCCGTTCGAACCCGAGGGCATTTTCCCAGCGACGATGCCGCGATGAAGCTGCTATATCTAGTTCTGGATCACGTCGCTGGCGGTTGGAAACGACCGCCGCGCGAGTGGACCGAGGCGAAGACCCAATTCGCCGTTCTGTTCGGAGAGCGCTTCAGTTGCGCATGAACCAACCAGGCTCCACGCACAAAATTCCGGATAGTCCCGACCGCCGCGGCGCACGCCCGAGCAGATGTCGACTCCGCCGGGCCGCACTTCCGCGATGGCTCGAGCCACATTGTCCGGGTTCAGCCCCCCGGCGAGATAGACCGGCACCGGCGAGCGCCGCACGAACTCGGCGCTGATACGCCAGTCATGCACCGCGCCGGTTCCGCCGAGCCTGCCCGCCGACGGCTTGCCGGAGTCGAGCAAGAACGCATCGCACGCCTCGCCATATCGCGACACGAGGTCGAGCGCCGTCTCATCCTCGACGTGGATGACCTGAAAATAGGTCAGGTTCATCGTGGAAAGCCGCCGCGCCTCGGCGCTGGCGATATGCTGCACCACTTGCACATGGGAAACACCGACATGCTGTGCATCGGCGTCGATCTCTGCCGCCGTCGTGGATGCCGTCAGCAGGATCGGTTCGGCGGTGCCGTCATAGCCTGCCGCGATTCCGGCGGCCTGATCGGGGTCAGGACACCCGGCCCGCTGGGCATCGGCCCCACGAGGCCGAGCAGGTCGGCCCCGGCCGCGGCGGCGATCGCGGCTTCGTCTGGTGAGGAAATGCAGCAGATCTTGATTTTGGGCCGAATCTTCATGGCCTTCGTCTCATTTCGGGTGGGTCGGAGCGGTGAGCATCCGGCTGATGCGTGTCCGTTGTCCACCTTCGGGTCACATTCCGACAACAATTAACGCAAATTTACCCGGTGTTAACCGTGCATGGGCGCAAGTGATCCTAAATCGGGTGACGCGCCGAGAATGATGACATCAAATCAAAAGATACCGGGATAAGCGCATGAGCCGCCTAAAGATAATCGCTGGAGCCGCCGCTCTTATGGTCGGTGCAGGCGCCGCCGCCATCACCTCTTCGGTGATCGGCACCGCCGAAGAGAACCCGCCCGAGACCGTGCCAGTGCCCACCGCCGCCGACCGCGAGGGCAATGACGCCGAAGAGTCGAAGGAAACACCCGAGGCCAAAGACAACGCTTCCGTTCGTGGCTTGGCCATCAAACCAGATACCGATGATACGAATACCGAGCAGGCCGAAGACGCCGAAGAAAGTGATACCATGAGCACCCCCGACCAGACCGATGAATTCAAACAGACCATGCACGAAGGCGATGTGGCGCTGGGCGTTTGCGGCGCGCGCGTCTCAACATTGCTTTGGTTCTACGAGGCCAGCGTTGCTCAAGGCCGTGACGACCTGAAACCCGCCGTCGAGTCGCTCAAGACCTCGCGCGACGCGATCAAGGCCGAGGCCGAACGCCGCGCGGTCGAGGACAAGGTCGATACCTCCGTCCGCGTCATGAACGCCGAGAGCGAGCAGATGTGGGAAAACCTGAACGAAAAGGCGGGCGGTGACGCCGAAGAGTTCCAGAAAGCCCATGACGAACTTTACGCCGGTGTTCAGGAATGTCTGTCCCTGTTCTTCGAACGCCCCGGCGACAAGCCCGAGGCCGACGCCGAGGCAGAAAAAGAGGGCTGATCCGCCCCGGTCACAGGGCATTCGCTTTACGCAATCAATCCTTGAAACCCCGGCCCCGCGCCGGGGTTTTGAGTGATCGTGCCGGGCAGTCTCCGCTCTCTTTGCAGCTTTGGTGCGATGCTATGAGAGCGGCGTAGGATTACTGCGCATCGAGGATGAGCGGCTGGGTTTGCATCGGCTGGGTTTGGAGCGGCTGCGGCTGTGTCTGCAACGGCTGCGGTTGAGGCTGAGGCTGAGGCTGCGTCACCACGCCCTGACGCGCCTGTCCTGTTTGCGGCAAGGTCACACCTTGCTGGTTCAGCGACCGCACGTCGGCCATGATGTCCCGGTGACATTTGCTGGCGATTCCGGCGATTTCGTTGCTGATTGCCCGGCGTTTTGCGTCGTCGGTCGCTTCGACCATATTCTTCGCCATGCGCTGGGACCACGCTTGGGCATAGGCTTCTACCTCGCCTTTTGGAAACTGCGGCAGCCCGATCAGCAAGTCACGCATTCTCTGAAGGCGTTGCAGCTCTTGCGCGCTGGCGATGCCCGCCGCAGACCGCGCGCCCGCGACGAATTCCAGTGAACTCGCGCACAGGCCCGCCGCCGATGACCCGTCCACACTCCGTACCTGCGCTTCGGCGGCGCCAAAGGGCGCGAGACCGGCGACGAGAACGGCTGTTGCAATCATGCGCATGGGACACTCCATCAAAATCGGCTCGAGAAGGCTTCTTTACCCGAAATGCGACGAAATGAAGGATTGGTTTCGCCCCGCGGGGGAATGGGCTAGAGGTCATCGCGGGCCTGCCGGGAGCAAAGGCTCGCCGGTCTGACGTCAACGGAGTTCCTCGTTCATGCGCGCCCCTGAGCATCCAAAACAGGCTGCCCGGCTTGCGGCCCTCCAGAGCTTTTCCATTCTGGATACCGAACCGGAATCCGAGTTCGACGAGGTCGTCCATCTGGTATCGCAAATCTGCGACGTTCCGATCTGTATCATCAGCCTGCTGGATGCGGATCGGCAGTGGTTCAAGGCCGAGTGCGGTGTGGGGGCCAGGAGTACGCCCATCGACACGGCCATCTGCGCCCATACAATTCTGGAAAACGGCCCGCTGGAAATCGAAGATACGCTGGACGATCCGCGAACCGCCGATAACCCGCTCTGTACCGCCGAGAACGGGCTGCGCTTTTATGCCGGGATACCGCTGGAGACCAGTGAGGGCCTGCCCATTGGCACCCTCTGTATTCTTGATCGAAAGCCCCACAGCCTGACGGCACTGCAAAGACAGACGCTCGCGGTCATGGCGCGGCAGGTGATGAACCAGCTCGAACTGCGCCGTCTGCTGCGCAGGGAGGCTGCGACGCGCCGCGACCTGCGCGCCATCGCAGACCATGCGCCGGTGATGCTGGTCCAGTTCGATACCGACTTTCGGTTTCAGTTCGTCAACAAGGCTTATGCCGATTTTCGCGGTATTCAGCCCGGTGACCTGACGGGACAAGCGCTATCGCGGTATCTGCCCGATGATGTCTACGAGGCGTCGGTGCCGGTTCTGGAACGGGCGCTGTCCGGTGAAGATGTGCGCTATGATTTCCAGATGCCGGATCAGAAGGGCGAGCCGCATACCCTCGATATTCGCTATGCGCCGCAACTGGATGAGGAGGGCGCGGTGGTCGGCCTAGTGGCCGCCATGACCGATGTGACGCAGGACCGCGAGAATGCGGCCTATCGCGAGTTGCTGCACCGAGAGCTTGGCCACCGAATGAAGAACTCGTTGGCGGTGATCCAGGCGATTGCCGGCCAGACTGCGCGGCAATCGAGCAATATCGATGACTTTCTGCAATCGTTCCGAGGGCGGCTGGCGGCCATGAACTCGGCGCAGGAAATCCTGTTCCTCGACGATTATACCGGTGCGAAGCTGAGCGAGTTGATCTCCAGCCAGGTCGCTCCCTACGCGGCGACGCGCGGCTCGGATACGCTTCGCCTGTCGGGGCCGGACGTGATCGTCAATGCCGATATCGCCCATTCGCTTGGGTTGGCCCTGCACGAATTGGCGACCAATGCCACCAAATATGGTGCGCTGAGCGTCGATGGCGGGCATGTCGATCTGATCTGGTCGATCACCGGCGCACCTCAGGAGAGCAAGATCGTCCTGCACTGGTCTGAAACGGGTGGACCGCCCGCAAAGGAGCCGCAAACCGCCGGTTTTGGCAGCACGCTGGTCCGCATGAGTATCGAGACGTCGTTATCGGGAAGCGTCGAGACCGAGTACACGGCCACCGGCCTGCGCGCGACCTTTACCATACCGATGATCTAGAGACGTCCGGGTTTCCTCGGAATCGAAAGCCGCCGCCTCTCGCCTTCGGCTCGAAAGCGTCTTTCGATGCACATGTTTCGATGTGAACCCGAAACGCTCTGGGCGTCGCGGCTGTTTCAGTCCTTCGTCAGCCGCGAGACGGCTGTCGAGAGGGCCGCTTCTTCCACAGGCTTCGTCAGGATTTCGATCTGGGCCAGTTCGCCGGGGACGTTGATCTGTGACCCATAGCCGGTGACGAACAGGAACGGCACGTCGGATTCCTTGAGCTTGCGCGCAATTTCGAACGAAACCTCGCCGCGCAGGTTCATGTCGAGAACCGCGAAATCGAAATCATTGCGCTCGATTTCGAGCATGGCAGCGTCGACCGTCGACGCCGTCTCGATCCGCGCAGCGCCGAGGCGCGAGAGGCTTTCGACCATATCCATCGCTAGAATGATATTGTCTTCGACCAGCAGCACGGTCTTGTTGTCGGCGACATTCTCGATCCGCGCGACGGTTTCGACCTTTTTCACGGATGTTTCCGAATCCAGATCGACGAGGGTAGCCTTCGGTATCTTGAAGGACAGCTCGACGCCGCCGGATTCGTAGCGGAGATCGACCGTTCCGTCGAATTCGTACGGGATCGCCTTGGAAATCAGCGTCTGGCCAAAACCAAACCGCTCGGGTGCCGTGACCGGTGGGCCGTTCATCTCCTGCCAGAGCAAGCTCAGCCCTTCGTCCGAAACCGTCCATTTCACGCGCACCACGCCATCCGCACAGGAAAGCGCGCCGTATTTGGCGGCATTCGTCACCATTTCGTGGAAAACCAGCGCGATCATCGGCGCGACGTCGGCGCGTAGGCCGATGGTCTCTCCCGAAATCAAAACCTGAGAGTCGCCCGCGCTCATGTACGGCTGTAGCTCGGTTTCGAGAATGCCGCGCAGGGACACGCCGCTCATCGCCCCTGAAACCGCCAGGTCATGGGCCGAAGCCAGCGCCGCGATGCGTTGTTCGAGGGCGTGCGCATAGCTTTCAAGGGACACCGAAGACGCCTTCGCCTGCCGCGACAGCGAGCGGATCAATGCCAGGATGTTCTTTACCCGGTGATTCAGCTCGGCGATCAGCAAATCCTGCTGTCGCTGATGCGTGACCAGATCATTATGGCGGGCCAGCAATTCACGCTCGCCCTTGGCGGTGATCTGGGTCAGCAAGACTTGCAGTTCACGCGCGGCGGCCAGATCGTCGGCCTGCCACGGGTTCGAGTGGCCCTGCTGTTCAGCGATGAAGGCCTTGAAGGATTCCCGGGGGCTGATCCGTTTGCCGTATTCGCTGTCTTCCAGCTTTTTCGCGGGCCTGCCCGCCCATTTGATGTTGCGCACCACCTCGTCGCGAAAGAACATCAGTTGGAGCGGATAGGCAGCGGTAGCGCGCACCAGCAGGCACCCGGCGCTGTCATCCAGATCGGCACCGCCCGCCCATCCGTCCTCTGCCAGAGCGGCACTGCCCTCGATCAGGTTCTCGTCGGTCGTTAGCCACTGGGCGATATTGAGGATGGCGTTCGGGCTGGGGGTCGAGCCGTGGGTCAGCAATTTGCCGTCACGGGTTATGGCCAGGCCGTCGCAGTCGATGACATCCTTGAAAATCGGCACCAGATCGCGAAAGGCGTTGAGAAGGTCTCGGTCAGCCTTGGTTTCGGCGATGATCCGTCGCCGCGCCTCCGCCGCCCGCGCGCGCGCCTCCGCCGCCATAATTTCCTGCTTCTGTTGAATGATCAACGACAGGAATTGGCCGAAAAGCTCCGCTGCGATGCGCGTTTCGGCGGTGATGACCTTTGGTGCCATATGGTGGCAGGCCAACATGCCCCACAGCACGCCGTCGACGACCAGCCCGATCGACATCGTCGCGCTAACGCCCATGTTCTTGAGGTATTGCGTATGGATCGGCGATACACCGCGCAGATGCGCCAGCGAAAGATCGAGCGGCGGCGCATCGAGGTCATGACTGACCAGATCGACCCGCTCTTGCCGAATGTCGCTCAGCAAGCGAAGCGGGTTTCGCACCTGGAGCGCCCGAGCCTGTGATGGAACGTCCCATGCAGGATAATGCAGGCCCAGATAGCTTTCGATACCGCTGTCGCGGGCCTCGGCCACCACTTCGCCGCTGCCATCCGCTGCGAAGCGATAGACCTTGACACGATCGTACTCGGTCAGGGCGCGCAGGCCGAGGGCGGCGGTGCGCAGTACCTTCTGCAAGTCCTTTTCCTGACCTGCCCGGGCAAGGATCGAGCGCATCCTGTCGATGGGCCGTTCGATGTGGTTCGAGTTGGCCTGTTCGGCGGGTTCCAGCTCGACTACAACCAGATTATCGGCGTTGATATGGGCGAAGACCTCCATGGGCCGTCCGAGTACATCGTAGCTGCCGACGCGCTCTCGCTGGCTGCGCGAACTGCTGTTCGACATGACGTTGCGAAGGTCGTGCAGGATCAGTGGAGCGAGCAGAACCTTGAAGTTTGCACCGAGCACCTCGCCCGCTTCGATGGGCAGAAATTCGGATAGATTGGCGCTGCAATACGCAATCCGGTCCAGGGAAATCGGCCCCGCGATCAGCGCACCGAAGGGCTGGATACAACCCGGAATGTGGATCGGTTCCTTGTCGCAGTTGTCCAGAGTCAGCGGTTCGGAGGCAGGGCTGTCCATCTTCGTCTTTCGCATCGCCCGGACAATCCGAGCCTGTTCGACAATATCTTATCAAAGCGACCATAGTCCAGAGAGACCATCGGTTCACCCGCGATGATAATCGCGTAAGCCGGCATAAAATATGTCAAAAGTGCTTGCCGCGCTACGCACTATGACATTGGCCTCGTCATCTTGAGGATTAATTTTTTCCAGTGCTGACAGGGTCAGGGGCCAGAGCGCGCCCAGAACGTCATTATGCAGAAAACTGCCGGCAGCGAGCACGCGCGGGTCTGCCGATTTCGACCAGCGCTTGGTCAGGACGCGCTTGCCGAAATGTGACCCTGCAAGAACGTATTGGACACCCAGCGGATGCGCGGTCTGGGCGGGGCTTTTATGCGCGGAACGATGATGCTCGCCGGTGAGGGCGTGAAGATCGGTCAGCATCAGCGAGCGCAGTCCGGCAATCTGGGTCGCCAAGGCGGACTTCCGGGGCAGGGCGGACAAGACGGCCCCATAGGCATCGGCGTTGGTGGCAAGGAAAAGGCGATACTGCTCAGGCTGCGACAGATCCAGTTCACTGACCGCATCATCAAGCCGCCGATGCACATCATCGGTGTCCTTCTTGAGACGGTCCCGCAGGGTGGCGGTCACGCTGAGGGCGCGTTGCTCTCTCGACATGGCGTGGCGCTCGCTCCCTTGAAACGGCTTAATTCTTCCGGGTCAGCGCGTGGCGCGCGAGGGCGGCCAAGACGTCGCCCCGCCCCGCCAGAGGCCGGATATGGGCGATGGCCTGTTCGGTCAGGCGCTCGGCACGGTCGCGGGCGTTGTCAATGCCGAGCATCTGCACAAATGTCGCCTTGCCCGCCTCGGTATCCTTGCCGACGGCCTTGCCCACCGTGGCCGCGTCGCCCTCGATGTCGAGCAGGTCGTCGACGATCTGGAAGACCAACCCGAAATCCCGGCCATAGCCCTCGACCATGCGCATATGCGCGGTGTCGGCCTGTCCGAGGATTGCTCCGGCCTGGCAGGAGACCTCGATCAAGGCACCGGTTTTCATCCGTTGCAGGCGCGTGATCTCGGGCAGGCTCAGGGCCTCTCCGGCGCTTTCGGCTTCGATGTCGATCATCTGGCCGCCGACCATGCCCGCCGCGCCGCAGGCCTTAGCAATGGCCGCGATGAGGGCGATGCGGACGAAGGCATTTTCGTGGGTCGCCTCGTCGGCCAACAGGGTGAAGGCGTGGGTCTGCAAGGCATCGCCCGCCAGCACCGCCGTCGCCTCGTCGAACTGTCGATGGGTCGTCGGACGGCCCCGGCGCAGGTCGTCATCGTCCATGCAGGGCAGGTCGTCGTGGATCAGGCTGTAGGCATGGATGCACTCGATGGCACAGGCGACGCGCATGGCCCGGTCGCGGGCAACGCCGAACACCGCCGCCGTTTCCAGCACCAGAAACGCGCGCAAACGCTTTCCGCCCTCGCAGGCATAGCGCATGGCCTCGATCAGGCGCGCCTCGGCCAGCCGCTCGCCCTTGACCTTGGGTTGGGGCAGCAGGGCGGCGAGGCTGTCTTCGACATCCGCCGCCGTATCGGCCAGTCTGACGCGAATGTCGTCACTCAAAGGAGGTATCCTCGACGCCCTTTGCGGTGCCATCGGCGGCGGTGACGATCTTTTGCACCCGCATTTCGGCCTTTTTGAGCTTGTCCTCGCAATGGCGTTGCAGGGCGGCCCCCTGTTCGTAGATCTCGATGCTTTTTTCCAGCGAGACATCACCGCTGTCGAGGGCATCGACGATCTTTTCCAGCCGCGCCATCGCATCCTCGAAGCTGAGGGATTTGATGTCTTTCTCAGCCATTTTCAGCGGCCCCCATCAGTGTCTTTACATGGATCGCCGCCGAGGCAGACAGGGCGCGCAGGTCGTACCCGCCCTCGAGCAGGGACACCACCTTGCCATCGCAATGGGTGTCGGCCAGATCGCAGAGGCGCCGGGTAATCCACTCGAAATCCGGTTCCTGCAACTCGACCGAGGCCAGCGGATCGTCGGCATGGGCATCGAACCCGGCTGAAATCACGATCAGTTCCGGGTCGAAGGCCGCGATAGCGGGCAGGATATGATCGTCATAGGCGGCGCGGAACTCGCCCGATCCGGCATGATGGGACAGGGGCTTGTTGAAGACATTGCCGACCCCGGTCTCGCTTTCGCGCCCGGTGCCGGGGAAAATGCCGCCCTCATGGGTCGAAGCATAAAGGATGCGGGCGTCGCTCTCGACCACATCCTGGGTGCCGTTGCCGTGGTGGACGTCGAAATCGACGATCGCGACCCGCGACAGGCCCTTGTTCTCGATGGCGTGCAGGGCGGCGATGGCGGCGGTGCTGAATAGGCAAAAGCCCATCGGCTTGATCCGCTCGGCATGGTGGCCGGGGGGGCGATGGGCGCAAAAGGCATTGCGCGCCTCGCCCGCCAGCACCCGATCGATGGCATCGCAGGAGGCCCCGACGGCGCGCATCGTGGCCTCCATGGAACCGGGACTGATCCACGTATCGCCGTCCAGCGCCTGCATCCCGTCGGCGGGCACGGCGGCCTTGATGGCATCGACATATTGCTGCGGGTGGGCGAGCGTGAGCTGTGCCTCGGTACAGACCGGCGACGCATGGCGGGTCAGCGTATCAAAGGCGGGATCAGCGAAAGCCCGCTTGAGCGCGCGCATCCGGTCGGGTCGCTCGGGGTGGCCCTCGGGAACCGCGTGGTCGATGAAAGAATCGTGGCTGTAGAAAAGCGTTTTCATGGGGCGAACAATGTCGCTGCACGTCCCCCCTTGCAAGGCGGAATTGCCTCAGAACTGACGCCGGAAGCCCAGCTTGAGGCTATGTTCGTTATCCGGCACCGTCTGGCCTGCACCGTCCTGACCGTTGCCGAACGCGACGCCGCCGCTTTTCATGAAGGCATATTCGGCGAAAACGGCGGTTTCTGCGGCGAGGTTCAGGTCAAATCCAGCGGTCGCCCGCCCGGCGACGGTGCCGCCAACCTCGGCCTCGGTCCCCTTGGTTACGATGCCAAGGCCCGCCCCGGCATAGGGCACGAAATCCATGCCCGTATCGAAGTGATAGCGCATGGTGTAAAATCCACGCATCTCCTTGGTGCGCTCGGCCTGGAAGAACCGGTCGTCGAAGGCCTGGATACTGCCATAGTTGAGGCTTGGAGCGCGCTCGATCTCGATATCAACGATCCCGCGCCAGCCCGAGCGTTTGCTCGTGGCAACCGGCAAGAACAGGGTTTCATTGCGGGTAATGGTCAAATCAGGCTGCACAGTCGCCGCGTGGCCGATGTCGAGGAAGAAATCGGTTGCGTTTATTCCTGCCGATAACCCGAGATCCGCTGTCTTGTAGACCAACTCTATCGGATTCCAGCCATTGCGGGCATCGGCACCCGTGCTGCTGCCGATCAGGACAAGGGCGGATGCGGTCAGGCTTTTGAGCGCAAGGCGCAGCAATCTCGACATATCTGGCATCCCCTGTTCGACGGGGGAAGGCGGGCATTTCGAAGCCTTCCGAGCATGTCGTACATCCTAAGGAACAATTCCTAAGATGCGGTTAGGGTAACGAAATTGTCCGAATTGCCGCCGGTTCCTGTGCGTTTCGGACCTCGCGCGCCTATATTCTTCATGTGGACGGTCGAAATGACGCCCACAGACCGACCGAGGAGCAGAAATGCAGGATGAAAATGCCGCAAAGATTCTGGGGTATTCCGGGCTGATCCCGTTCTTCAGCCTCGCGTTGCTGGCCGGGATTGCGGATGCTAAGACGAGTGCATTGGCAGCGTCGGCATTGTTGCTCTATGCCGCGATCATCCTGTCGTTTATGGGCGGCGTCGTCTGGGGCCGGGCCATCGCGGGGATGCGCGATGGCGGTCTGGCCGTCAGCCTCGTCATCGCCGTGCTACCCGCGCTTCTGGCATGGGTCGGGGCGTGGTTGGGCGGCAAGCCCGGTGTCTTGCTGTGCTGTCTCGGTCTGGTGGCGCTTTGGGTCCACGACCATCGGACCCAGGCGATACCGGAGTGGTTCAGGCGCTTACGCGCGCATTTGACGGTGGGCGCGGTGCTGTCCACCGCGTCGCTGCTTTTGCCTTAGTCAAACAACCTGAGAAATAAGCGGCTGACCGGCGAAATGCGCCTTGATATTGCGCACGACCAGATCGCCCATGGCCCAGCGGGTCTTGTGGGTCGCTGAACCCTGGTGCGGTTGCAGCACGACATTGTCCATCCCGCGCAGGGCGTCGGGCACCTTCGGTTCGTCCTCTAATACATCGAGGGCCGCGCCGCCGAGGGAGCCGTCCTGCAAGCACGCGATTAGCGCCGCCTCGTCCACCACCGTACCGCGCCCGATATTCAGCAGCGCGCCCGAGGGGCCAAGCGCCTTCAGCACGTCCGCATTCACCGCCTGCCGCGTTTCGGCGGTTCCCGGCACGATGACGATCAGCCAGTCGCTCGCCGCCGCCATGTCTTTGAGGCTGGCATAGTACGGGAAAGGCTCGTGCCGCTGTTCGGTGCGGCCATGATAGACGACGTTCATCTTCATCGCCTGCAAGCGCCGCGCGACTTCCTTGCCGATGCGGCCAAGGCCCATGATGCCGGCGGTCTTGCCGGTCAGCTCGCCGGTCAGGCCATACCCGCCGCTCTCCCACTTGCCCGCGCGGACAAAGCCGTCGGCCTGTACGATCCGCCGTTCCAGCGCCAGCATCAGGCCAAGGGTCATCTCGGCCACGGCATCGTTCAGCACGTCGGGGGTATTGGTGACGCTGACGCCTTGGTCGCGGCAGGCGGCAACGTCGACGGGGTCATAGCCGACGCCGAAATGGGCAACGAGCTTGAGGTTCGGCAGCGCCTCGATCATGTCGCGCCCCACGCCGCCGCCATTGGCGATGGCCGTGATCTGCGGCCCGACCTCGGCCAGCATCGCGTCGCGGTCGGGCGCGTCGTATAGCCGATGCACGGTAAATGCGTCGTCCAGCGCGGCCTCGGCACTGTCGAGCAGCTTGTGGGGGATGAGAACGTGGTTCGTCATGGTGGAGGCTCCTGTCTGGCGGGTCGCAGAAAGTCTTTCCACGGACAGGTGCAGGGCGCAAGGTAGCGCAGCCGGATTGCGGGGGAGGGCGCTATGCTGAACGGAACGCGGGTTTTCATCACCGCCGGGGCCAGCGGCATTGGCCGCGCCTATGCCGAGGCGTTCATGGATGCCGGGGCGCGGGTTGCCGTGACCGACAGGGATGCGCAGGCCCTCGCCGATTTCTCACGCCAGTTTCCCGATGCCCTCGCGCTGGAGGCCGATGTGACGGAAGAGGCCGACTTGGCCGACGCGATCTCGTTTGCCGAGACCAGTTTCGGCGGTCTCGATGTGATCTGCGCCAATGCGGGCACGGGTGGACCGGCGGGACCGCTGGAGACCCTCGATGCCGAGGAATGGCGCGCCTGTATCGATGTGAATCTGACCGGTGCCTACCTGACCGCAAAACACGCGATACCGGGATTGAAGCGACAGGGCAGCGGGCTGATCCTCTTCACGACCTCGACGGCGGGGCAGGGCGGCTATCCGAACCGCAGCCCGTATTCCGCGGCGAAATGGGCGCTGGTCGGGCTGACGAAGGGGTTGGCGATGGAGCTTGGTCCCTTTGGCATCCGGGTCAACGCGCTGGCCCCCGGCGCGGTCGAGGGCGAACGGATGGAACGGGTTCTTGCCATGGAGGCCGAGGCGCGGGGCATTGACCCCGAGGTGATCCGCGAGGACTACGTCAAAGGCGTGTCGATGAAAACCTGGGTCACGGCCCAGGACATTGCCGCCAGCGCGCTGTTCCTCGCCTCGCCCGCCGCCCAGCGTATTTCTGGGCAGGTTCTCGCGGTCGATGGCCATACGGAGACGCTTGCGCCCTGACCGCGACTGGTCCTGTGCGCGATATGCCGCATATGAGCCAGTGTTGCAGTCGCGAAAGACGAGAGCCGAACCCAATGAAATATATCGCCCTTATAGCCGCCCTGGCCCTGCCCGCTTGCTCCATGGGAGGCGAATACCGGGACACGGATGTTCCGATGCAGACCGTCGATTTCGTCGACCTCGATCGCTATTCCGGCCTTTGGTACGAAATCGCACGGTTCCCCGTCTCCTTCGAAGAAGGATGCGTGGGCGTGACGGCGGAATATGCGCTCAATCCCGATGGCACGGTCAAGGTCGTCAACACCTGCCGCGAGGGATCGTTGGACGCAGAGCCGCGCAGCTCCACGGCCATAGCGACAAAGGCCGACGAGACCGCCGCGAAACTCAAGGTCGATTTCGTGCCGCTGATCCCGTTCACCTCGGGCGATTACTGGGTTCTCGATCTCGATGAAGGCTATCAGACCGTCGTCGTCGGCACGCCCACCGGTTTCGCCGGATGGATCCTCGCGCGACAGCCGCAGATCAGCGAAGCCCGGATCAACCGAGGCATCGAGGTGTTGCGCGCCAATGGCTATGACACCAGCCAACTGACCTTCACGCCGCAGCCGGGGAGTTAGGAGATCGGGGCACCGATGAAGAAACGACTTTTCCAAGTCCTTCGCCTCTGCCAATGATCCGCCGTTGAAATTCAACGGCGGAGCCTTGCTATGACCCTTCTCAGAAAAGCCGCGATCATTGGTGGCGGTGTTATTGGTGGCGGGTGGGCGGCGCGGTTTGCGTTGAACGGGGTCGATGTTGCGGTCTTTGACCCGGACCCCGAGGCGGCGCGCAAGATCGGCGAGGTCTATGCCAATGCCGAGCGCGCCCTGCGCCGGCTGTGCGTTGCGCCGCTGCCGACCCCCGGCACGATCGTTTACGCGGACAGCATCGCCGAGGCAGTTGCGGGAGCGGACTGGATACAGGAGAGCGTGTCCGAGCGCCTCGACCTCAAACATCGCGTCATTGCGGAGGTTCAGGCCGCTGCGCCCGAAACGCTGATCGGGTCATCGACCTCGGGGTTCCGGCCCTCGCAGCTGCAAGAGGGGGCCGCCAATCCCGGTGCGATCCTCGTCGCGCATCCGTTCAACCCGGTCTATCTGCTCCCGCTGGTGGAACTGGTGCCATCCCCCGCCACGTCGCGGGAAATCCTTGCTTTTGCCGAGGCTGCGTTGCCGCCCTTGGGTATGAAGCCGCTGGTGGTGCGCAAGGAAATCGACGCCCATATCGCCGACCGTTTTCTGGAGGCGGTGTGGCGCGAGGCGCTGTGGCTCGTGAAAGACGGCGTGGCGACGACCGAGGAAATCGACGACGCGATCCGCTATGGTTTTGGCTTGCGCTGGGCGCAGATGGGGCTTTTCGAGACCTATCGCACGGCGGGGGGCGAGGCCGGGATGCGGCACTTTATGGCGCAGTTCGGGCCGTGCCTGACCGAGCCATGGACGAAACTGATGGATGTGCCGGAGTTCACCGACGAGCTGGTCGATCTCATCACCGAGCAATCGGATGCGCAGTCGGGGCACCATTCCATCCGCGATCTGGAGCGCATCCGCGATGACAATCTGGTCGGTATTCTACAAGCTCTCAAGGCGAACGACTGGGGCGCGGGCCAGACCCTTGCCGCCTATGAAAAGGCCCTCCGCGAGGCGAGTTTCGGCGGCGTGACTGCGCCCGACTACAGCGGGCCGCTGGCCCTGCACCGGGCGACCGTGCTGCCGGAATGGGTGGATTATAACGGCCACATGACCGAGTTCCGCTATCTGCACGTCTTCGGAGATGCAACGGACGCTTTCCTCACGCATATCGGCATGGACAGCGCATATATGGCGCGGGGGCGGTCGGTTTATACCGTCGAAAGCCATATCCGCCATGTGCAGGAAGTCGCAGCGGGCAAGGGGCTGGTGCTGGAAACCCAGTTGCTCGGCCACGACGAAAAGCGCATTCGGATCAGCCATGTGATGCGCGAAGCCGAGACGGGTGAGGTGCTGGCCACCGGCGAGCATATGCTGCTGAGTGTCGATACGCAGGCGGGCAGGGCGACGCCGCTGGAGGCCCCGATACCGGCGCGGCTG
>CALGNO010000165.1 GCA_937958625.1 uncultured Neomegalonema sp. | reverse complement strand
CTGGCATGGGAACTACACTGGCGCTCCGCTTTCTTCTGTTTCTCGGCAATCTGCTTCATCCGCTGCTTGTAGCCGGCGCGTTCTGCGCGGCGGTTCCTGGGGCAGCTATCCTAGGGGCCTCCGCTCCGCGAACCGCAACAGGAACGAGCCCGATAACCGCAACAGGAACATCGGGTTCCGTCTCGCGAGCACGCTTTCACACTCTCGACGCCCGAGCCGCGCGGTTCACGGACCGCGCGGGAGGAAGCACCGAAAGCGTCCAGGGCCGGTCATGATGAGCGCCTGCCCGCGTCGGTCTTGGCCGCCCCGTCGGCGACCGGCGCGGGACTGGGCGTGCTAAATGGCAGCACGATATTTTCGCATCCCATTCATGAATTCAGCGGCTGCAATCAGGGTGGATGTTGGTGGAAGGAAGTTCCTCGAATCCACGGTACTTTTCACAACTGAAGCCGCCACTTCTTGGGCCCCAACAATCACCCTTGCCGATTTCGCGAACGCCCATTCCCGCCCCGCCAGCTTCCGCAGCACACGATCATCGAAATACCGCACCTTACGCGACCGGATCGGCCGCGCATTCTGCGGAATGAGGAGAATAGTATCCGCCCCCAACCGGTTGATCGCATCTTCGGAGAGAAGGCGGGTCGCGCTGCGTTGCTGGGTCCGGGTTCGGCTGAGGCCCTGCTTTCCGAGCGTGCGGCTGGTGCTTTCCTGCTCGGTGGTGATCTCGAAGGTACCAAGAGACCGCGAGAGCATCGCCTTGGTGCGCGGGTCGTTGATCGACATATAGGCGTGAAGCTGACAGGCGTTCATCAGCCCTTCTGCCCCGGCGCGGCCATAGACCTCCTCGATATTCGGGATGCCCTGGACCACGAAGAGCATCCGCCCGCCATAGCCGCGCAGGACCGTGGCGGCATTGAGGATGGTGTCCATTCGCCCAAGCGACTTAAACTCGTCGAGGAGTAGCAAGACGGGCAGCTGTTCGTGCTTGTCCGGCATCTTGCTCTGGAGCGCCGCCGTGACGGATTGGAAGAAGAGCCGCGCGACGGGGGCGAGGGCCTCCATGTCGTTCGGCGAGATGATGATGTAGATCGTCTGCGGCTCCGCGCGCAGTGTTGTCAGATCGATATCGTTGGCAGCGGTTGCCTTGTCGATGGCCGGGTCTGCCCACGCTCCGAGTCCGGCAGATTTCAGGACGGAGAGGAACGTGCCGATGGTCTTCGCGTCCGAGGCGGAATACTGCAGGAACGTCGTCTGTGCCGAGGGATGCGTCGCCTTATCGGCAAGGCTGCGCAACCGGTTAGCCATCGCCTGTCCGACATCAGCCTTGTCACCTTCCATTCCTGCTTCATGCGTCGGCGCAAGAAGGCGCAGGACATGGCCGAGGGTCGGTTCATCACCTTCGATCGCAACGGAGGCGGCAGCGGTGAAGAGTTCTCGCGCGCCTTCGATGAAGGGCTCGTCAGCCTTGCCCTTCGAGGTCAGCAGATGGGTGGCTAGCCGTCTGATCTCGCTGAAACGCCGGTCAGCATCGCGGATCGCCCGGATAGGTTCCAGCGGATTGAAGCGATTGTTCTTGACGTCCGGATCATAGGGCGAGAATACGAAGACTGTGTCGCCCATGCTTTGGCGTTGCCCGGCAGTGATGGCGAGGTTTTCGCCCTTCACGTCGAGCACCACCGCCGACCCCTGCCATGTCAACAAAGTGGGTATGACGACACCCACCCCCTTGCCTGCGCCGGGGGGGGCGACAAGCAGTGTATTGGAATAGCCATCTTCGACCGTTCGGATGAACGGAGCCCGGCTCTTCGGCGAACCGAGTTTGCCGAGTATGACCCCGGCATCCTGCAACAACCCGGCTTCGGCGATCTCCCGCCGCGTTGCCCAACGGGCATCGCCATGGGGGCTCTGCCGCTCGGGTTGGATCGCAAGGGCGACACAGGCAATGAAGGCTGCAACCCCGCCCGCCAGACCGACTTTCGCCGCCTCGGCGAAGGCCGCCCCATAGAGGCGGCGCAGGGTTTCCGGGGCGTCGAACCAAAAGAGCGGTGTGATGCTCTCGAAGGGCAGGCCCAGCCGATAGGCCAGCCAATAATTCGCCGCCATCAATCCGACGAAAGCCCCCATGACGGCGCTGAGCAGGATCAGCGCCGGGGATGGAAGTTTGTAATGCGTGATCATCGTTGTTCCTCCCATCAATCCGCCAATCCAAGACCATTGTCGCGGCCTCGACTTTGATCGACGCCATGCTCCTGTGCATGGGCCTTCTGCGCTGCGAGCAACTCGCGCTCGCGGGCGACCAGCTGCTGGCGCAGTTCTTCCTCGGTCAGGCGTTTGCCTTGAGCGTTATCGCGGCTCTGACGGGCGTGATCGAACGCTTGATCTTTTGATCCGCTCTCCCTGCTGCCCGAATCGTTAGCGCTTTGTTCTAGCGCTTCTTCGCGATGGTTCTCCCGATAGGCATCCACGAGATCGGCAATGCTATCGAACTCACGCAGTGCCGGACTGCGGGATACCGATTCCTTCGCATCACGCATGAGGCCGTGGTGCTGCGGAGTATCAGTTTCGCCAGAAGCGATATTGTCGGCGATCCGCTCGTGAAGTCTCACGGCCTCTTTTCCTTCGTCACCGTATTTGCCGATCACGAGAGCATCCCGCACGAGAGGGCGGTCCAGCGCCATGGCTGCCTCGTAAAGACGCGGGTTGTCCGCTGCGGCTTCCGCCAACGCATCGAGCGCGACGATTTCCTTCCGGCCCGCATCACCTGCAGCATAGAACTCGTCGCGATCCTGCGCTTTGCGTTGACCATGGCGCTCCACATTCTCGGAGGCGGCAAGATAAGTATCGAGCTCCGTGAAGGATGGTGACAAGTCACGCTGCTGCCGCTCCGGCATCTCAGGTCTACGCTCTTGCGCAAAGCGTTCCTCCCGACGACGGGTGATGACCGGATCTTCCGGCGCGAAGGTCTCTGTCGCGTCGAGGGAGACGCCGCGCTGAATGGCGCGCTCGGAAGCACGGTAGGTCTTGGCTGCATAGGAATGCAGTTCCACGATTTCCTTCTCGGCGGCGTTGCGCGGAACGTCGCCCGCCGCCATGCGCTCGGCGACTTCCTGTTCATGCCAATGGTTGCGGGTTTCCGCTGTGGCTTCCATGCCCGCCTTGATGCGGGCAATTGCACGGGTGCCGTTCATACCGCGCAGGGCATAGGCATCCACAATCCGTTGATCTGCCTGATCGAGAGTCGCCTGCGGATCGCGCGGGATCGCGGGTCGGTCTTCATAGTCGCTGCGCTCAACGTCATTGCCATCGCGCTGCTGGCGCTCTGCCGTCTCACTGGCAACGCGCTCGCGCGTTTCCTCGGCGCTGCCCCGGCTTTGCACGATAGGCTCAAGCCCGTCTGCCCGATCCCGCTGATCGATGGCGGGACGGAATTCCGGGACTTGCTGAGCAAAGAGCTGACGGATGCGCCCCGTCTCGGCTTCCAGGGCCGCGCGCTTTGTCTCATCGGTGATTTGCGGCGCAAGGCTCTGCGCATCGCTGACAGCGCGGCGCATGGTGGTGGCAAGCTCGTCAGGGTTCATGCCCTGAAGGGCTTCGACGGTGATCGGGTCTTGGGTTCGGGTATCGGTTTGCAAGATGGCAAGCTCCTCTTGGTTCATCAGGGGTTGGGACGCCGCGCCAAGGGCGACGGCGAAAGACTGAATCGTCGGTTGGCGCGCATCGTTTGGTTTGAGATGCGCGGCTTGGATCTCAACGCGCTGGCCGAGACCCCGCAACGCATCTGCTTCATGCGGAATAATCTCGCGGGCAAAGCTTGTGGTGAGGTCGGCATAGGCCTGTCGCTGTTCTGAGCGCCCCTGACGCTCGCCTCGCTCTTCGAGGCGGTGTTCGGCGGAAGAGAGCGCAGGCGCGGTCAACCCGCGCGAGACGCGGGGCGTGTCGTTGAGCAGAATGCCGTAGTCACCCGCTGTCTCGACCTGCAGGCTGCGGAGGCGCTGCGGGCTGATCTCCTTGGCGGGATTGATCTGCATCATCCGCCCGGAGGCCCCGCGCCGGTCGATGACGAGATGCAGATGCGGGTGATCCGTGTCGGTATGCCAGGCCCGGACATGCCGCCACGTATCGCCGAACTCTTCCGACAACAGGAACCTGTCGGCAAAGGCGTCGGAGGCCGACTTAGCAGCATCGGCATCGGTACCGACCGGAAAGGACACGACCACATGATAGGTCTGCGATGTCGCCCGTGCTGAGCGGCCATCATAACGCGCAGCCGCTTCCCAGCTTTCCGCCCAGGAGTGGGCGAGGCCTTTGATGTCCTCTTTGCCCTCAACCAGGAAATCCCCGTCAGGCCCGTACTCGTCCAGCACCAACTCTCCCTCGCGAGCGAGATAGGAAAGCTGGGAGACGAGATCGCCCTTTGAGGACGCGCCACCCTTGCGCACGACCTTCACCATCGCCTGCGGCGCACCAATCGCATTGCTGATGCGCTGGCGGTTCGACAGTTGATAGGCAAAACGCCCGCCACGGCGGCGGGCGTCATCGCCCCCACCATCGGATCGGGACAGATCGCGCATCTTCCGCGCAAGGCCGCGCTTCCACCGGATCTCGATCCACGGATCGCCCTGCAGCTCTACCAGAAAGTCCGGCAGGGCAGGCTCACCCGCAGATGCGTGAGAGGTCGTCACATCGCTCAAGTCTTCGGTCTCCTTCTCATTGGTTTAGGCACAAAAATCGTCGCGCTGCGGGTCTTCACGGCCTCGCGCCACGCCAGAAACACTGCCCGCGCCTCGGTGATGTTCGCGCGCAACTCCAACAGCATCAGTCGGTCGGCATTGCTCAATTCGATCCTTCCGCGGTTAGCCGCGCGGGCGAGCTGGTTGAGGTTGTTTCCGATCTTGTCGAGATGCCCGATCACGTCATCGATCCGGAGTGCCTCGTACTCCTCGCGTGTTGGCGCACCGGCGACGTGAAGCACCGCGAATCGGCAAAACGTGCCGAGCCGGATCGA
>CALGNO010000164.1 GCA_937958625.1 uncultured Neomegalonema sp. | reverse complement strand
ACGGCTTTGACGGCCCGATGCGCGTCGAGCACAGGTTGGCGCTGGTCGCGTCCGCCGTTCTGGTCCTGGCCTTCGTCGTCGGCGGTCTCGGCGTGCCGGAAATGGCGGCAGAGGCAGCCTCGACCTTCGCGCCCCAGTGATCACGGCGACGCCGGGGCTGCAAATCCCGGCGGTCGAGGTCTTCGACAGTCTCGACAGCACCTCTGCCGAGGCAAGCCGTCGCGCGGCGGCGGGCCAGCGCGGCCCCGTCTGGATCATGGCGCGGCAGCAATCGGCGGGTGTCGGGCGAATGGGGCGGGTATGGTCGTCGCCCGCCGGAAATCTCTACGCCACCCTGCTGATGCCCTTCGCCGGTCCCTTGCCCGATGCGGCGCTGATGTCGTTCGCGGCCTGTCTCGCGGTCGCCGATACCCTCGACACGTATGTTGCGGCGGAGCGGGTCGCGCTGAAATGGCCGAACGATGCCTTGCTCGATAACCGCAAGGTCGCCGGTGTGCTGCTGGAGGCAGGGGGCACCGAGGCAGACCGCTGGCTCAGCATAGGTATCGGGATCAATCTCGCCCATACCCCGGAAGACTATCGCTGGCCGCCGATTGCCTTGTCCGAGGCAACCGGCCAGACCCACGCGCCCGAGAGTGTGCTGGACGGTCTCAGCGCAGCCTTCGAGCATCGACGCGCCGCATTCATCGACGCGGGCTTCGACTTCGCGCCCACCCGCGCGGCATGGATGGCGCGAGCGGCCCGCCTCGGCGGATCGATCGAGGCGCGGCTGCCGGGCGGCAATCGCAGCGGCATATTCCGTGGCATCGCCGAAAACGGGGCCTTGCTGCTCGAAACCGCCGAGGGCGTCGCCCACATCGCGGCGGCGGATATTCACTTTCCGGCATGATCGCATCGCGCGGGGTCCGCATCCGGTGCAGGAAGGTGTGTACTAAACCCGGCGCTGCCTGCTAGAGCAGGGGTGAAGCCGCTTTGTTCGGCAAACCCGAAATTTGACGACTGCTTCAGGGGCAACGGCACTGGGGCGAAGTATTCTGTGACCTATGAAACGCGGCCATGGCCGCCGGGAGTCTTGATGAGCGCCCTTGTATACCTGCCCCTTGGCGGTGCCGATGAAATCGGCATGAACATGTACCTTTACGGCTATGGCCCGCGCGATAACCGGCGCTGGATCATGGTCGATTGCGGTATCGGCTTTCCCGACGCCGCCCACGCGCCGGGTGTCGAGATCATGACCCCCGACCCGGCCTTTATCGCGGCGGAATCCGACCGGCTCGACGGCATCTTCATCACCCATGCCCACGAAGATCATATCGGCGCGGTCGGTCGGCTCTGGGGGCGGTTCAAGGCACCGATCTACTGCACGAAATTCCCCGCTGCCATCGCACGGCGTAAGCTTGATGAGTTCGGCGTCAGCCCCAAGAACCTGAATGTCGTGGACCAGAACACGCCGGTCAAAGTCGGCGATTTCAGCGTCAGCTTTTTCCCGATGACCCACTCGATCCCCGAGACCAGCGCTCTGGTGATCGACACACCCCTGGGCCGGATTTTTCATACCGCCGATTTCAAGATCGACGACAGTCCTGCCTTCGGCGACCCCATGGACCGGGACGCCATGCGCAAAATGGCCGAGGAGGGCGTGCTCGCCATCGCCTGCGATTCGACCAACGTTTTCGAGCCGGGCTTTGCGGGCACCGAGGACACGATCAAACAGCCCTTGCGCGACGTCATCGCTGGCAGCAAGGGCAAGGTCGCGGCAACGACCTTCGCCTCCAACGTCGCGCGCCTGAAGACCCTTGCCGAAGCCGCCCGGGACTCGGGCCGCGCCGTGGTCGTCGCGGGACGCGCCATGCAGCGGATGATCGAGGCCGCCGTACAGACCGGCATCATGACCGACTTCCCGGAAACGATAACCGAGGATGAGGCGCGGGATATTCCCGACGATCATCTCTTTTATCTGGTGACGGGGTCTCAGGGCGAATCGCGGGCGGCCATGGCGCGGATCGCCGGCGACTCGCACCCGTCCGTTCATCTGAAGGCGGGCGATACCGCGATCTTCTCATCCAAGACAATCCCCGGCAATGAAACCGAGGTCTCGCGCATCTATAACCTGCTCGCCGAACGCGGGATTCGCGTCGTCGATGACAGTATGGCCGACATCCACGTCTCCGGCCATGCGCCGCGCGGTGAACTGGAAGAGGTCTATTCGCTGCTGAAGCCGAAATACGCCATCCCGATGCACGGCGAGCGCCGCCACCTGCACGAGCACGCGGTGATGGCCCCGTCCTGGGGAGCCGAGGCAGCCTTTGTCGTGCCGAACGGTTCCATGCTGCAAATCGCCCCCGGCGAGCCGAAGATCGTCGACGATGTCGATACCGGTCGCCTTTACGCCGATGGCAATCAGTTGATCGGTGCGATGGATGGCGTGGTGCGCTCGCGTCGCAAGATGGGCATGAACGGCCATATCGCCGTTTCGGTCATTCTCGACGACAATGGCGATCTGGTTGTCGAATCCGATGCCCGCGTCACCGGCGCGCCGGAGGAGAGCAAGGACTGGACCGGAGAGATCGAGGGCGTGATTGCCGAGGCGGTCGACGGCGCGATTGAAAAGCTGAAGGCCAAGGATCGTCGCGACGACGACAAGGTCGAAGAAGCAATCCGCCGCGCCGCCCGCAGCACCGCTTCGCGCCTGTGGGGTAAAAAACCTGAAACCGTTGTGATGCTCACCCGCCTCGACTGAGGCTCCGGCGCGAGAGCATTCTGAGTGCTTCGTGAATCAATCATGCTCGCGCTTGGATGCGAGCAAGCGCAGCGCCGCGTAGAGCGAGTATCTCTCGCGGCCCGGCTTGAGACCCTCGGGGCCAGCCCTAGAGTAACTGCTTCACGCTATTCCCAAACCGCGTTGCGGGCGTGGGTCTCATAACGCGACCGCCACGCTTCCACCCCTCACTCCATCAACCGCCCCCAACAAAAAAGGCCGCGCCAAAAGCGCAGCCTTTTGTGGTCTGGAGTAAACGGCGAAGGCGGTCTTACCGCGCGCTATACCCATAGTTTCCGTAATACGCCTCGCGTCGGCTCATCTGGGTCAAGGCCAGCGAGTCCACTTTCTTACCGATCATCTCGAACTGGCGAAGACCGGCGGAGATAACGCTGGACGGTGTGACCCCGGAGCGGACGGCATAGAGAATGTAATCCGCATGGTTTGCAATCAACCGCGCGTCGGGAACCGGCAGAACAGGTGGGCAATCGAGGATGACGAGGTCGTAGTGGTTGCGGGTTTCGTCGACCAGGCGCGCGAACTCCGGTGCCGCAAAAATATCACCGGCGTTCTTCGCCCGCGAGATCCCGCCGAAGACGACGTCGATGCCGCTTTTTTCCTCGTGCCAGACGTGTTCCTGCAAAGCCTCTTCATTGCCGAGCAGATCGATCAATCCGCCCTGAGACTTCCGACCGAAGTAGGACTGGAACATCGAACGGCGCAGATCGCACTCGATCAGCAGAACTTTCTTGCCTAGCGCGGCGGTGTTGACGGCGAGCAAGACCGATGTCGTGGTCTTTCCTTCGCCCGGCAGCGACGAGGTTAGCGCGAGAACGCCGCCCTGAGCCTGACCATCGCCCGACGTGTCCGTGCTTGAGATCAGGATCGACGTGCGCAGGTCGCGGATCGATTCCATCAGCGGCGAATTTGACCGTTTCGTTGCGTAGTTCAGCAAATCGCGGCGGCCCTTCGACGGTGCCTTCGGGATCGCGCCGATGACCGGAATACCGAAGCGCGACTGCAAATCGCTGGCATCCTTGAACGAGTGGTCCATCAGACGCCGGATGATGACATAGGCAATGCCGAGCATCAGACCGAGCAAGCCCGCAAAAAACACGGTCATCACCGTCCGCGGATGCGTCGGGTCATAGCGCGGAATGGCTGGTGAGAGGACCCGCACATCGGATTCCTGCAGGCCGCGCTGCACCTGAATCTCATTCAATCGCGTCGCGAAGTGCTCGTAAATCGTCCCGGCTGCCAGGGCTTCACGGTCGAGCTGGCGCAGGGTCAGCAGGTCATCGGTTTGCTTGGCCAAAATGGTCTCAAGCTGCGCAATATCTTCCTTGAGCAGCGTGTAACGATCAAGATCACGATCGGTACGCGGCACGACCGAACCCGTCGTTTCGAGCAAGTTGCCTTCGAAACTGCTGAGGCGACCGCGCGCGCTTTTCAGGGCGTTGTTCGATGCGGCGACATCAGCTTCTGTCACGTTGCGTTCGGTCTGACTGCGATACGCCGCCGCTTCTGCTTCTGCCGTGGCCAGTTTTTGCGCGAGTTCGCCGACCTTGCCTTCCAGCCACTCTGCGGCCTCTTTCGTCGACTCGAGACGGCCAGCGACCTGATCGGCGATGAAGGTCTGGGCGACGGTATTCACGATCAGGGCAGATTTTTGCGGCGACGTCGTTTCGAGCTTGAGCAAAAAGACCTTCGTGTTGCGGATGACGGAGACGCCCAACTCGCTGATCAGGCCGTCAATGGCGAGTTCCCGATGCGTCTGCTTTCCGACGCTGGCGTTTCCGGCTTCGTTCTTGACCGACATGACGGACGAAACAGCGCGCTTTGCAGCGCCAAACTGTTTTTGCAGCCAGCTTTGTTCGCGCAACTCTCTGACGAATTCAGGGTCTTGGTCGAGGGACAGTTGGTCAACGACCTGCCCAACGATGTTACGCGACCGGATCACCTCGATCTGCGAATTGAGCTCGGAATCCTCATTCGAAATTCCGCCGACCAGCGCATCCAGACCCGTGGGGCTTTGCTGATCCTCTTGCAGAATGAGCGTGCCGCGCGCCTCGTACAGCTTCGTCGTGTTCAAAACGTAGAACAGGCCCGCCATCGTCATCAGAAACGCAATCAAGGCGATCGTCCATTTCCGATACCAGAGCAGACTGAATATCTCGCGCAGATCGATCGTGGCCTCGGCCTTGTCGGTCGCAGGTGCCACGACCTGCGAAACAGCCGGCGTCCAGTCGGATGATACAGTGTTCATTCAGATCAATCTCCACGACAGGCCATTTTGGCGTCGCCGACAGTGTGCGGAACAGCAAAGCGATAAGCGCGCCCTGGTTTTAGCAGGCGCGTGCCGCTGCCGTTTGTTAATGCTTCTTTAACGCAGGTACAACTATCTACGCCAGCACTATGCGTCGATATTGGGTCAAGTGCTTGTCAGTACGATGTAAGTAGCAACTTTTTGCAGTCTGTAGAAAGAGCTTTTCCTCAAATTTCCTACGATAGCGCGAGTTTTCACTTGTGCTGTACAGCCGTAGGGAGAAATGCCGTTGCATTTCAAAACGTCGCCATTGCGTTGCCCGCGCTCTATATTCTTTTCCTGGAACCATCGATGTGTCCAAATAACGCATCCACGATGGCTATTGATTAGGGAGGAATCGGACATGTGGCGCAGTCTCTTGGCGGCAGTGGTGGTGGTTGCAGTATCAGGCGGGTCGGCCTGGGCCGATGAGCCGGACGGGTCCAATGCGGTGCGCGGTGTCATCCAGTCTCAGCTCGATGCCTTCGAACAGGGTGCCGTCTCGGATGCCTACGAATTCGCGGCCCCCAATATCCGGCGGTTGTTTCCGACACCCGAGGGCTTCGGCAAGATGGTCGAGGGCGGATACCCGATGATATGGGACCCGTCCCGGGTTGATTTTCTCGATGCCTTTCCGCGCGGCCCCATGATCGTGCAGCGATTGCGGGTCGTCGATCAGGCGGGCGTCCCCTACATCGCCGAGTATGCCATGTTGCAGGTCGAGGGCGAGTGGCGGATCGCGGGCGTCGAAATCGTCCGCGATGACAGCTTTGGTGCCTGAGACCAGCGCGCTGTCAGGCCGCCCGGCGGCCTGTCAGATTGCTTCCGGGCGCGTGTTTTCCTGAATCGGTTTTTCGATAATTGACTGCGCGGCCCGGGACGTTGTTGCGAATTCAGGAATGTAGAACTTCAGCAGGCGCAGAACCTCGATTGAATCGCCTGCTTCGGCCTGGGCCTGAATCGTGTCGATGTGGTGCCGTATCGGGCGAATCTGTACGAAGCGCGGTCTGGCGACCATCAGGCTCGGATGCTCGGTCTGGACCAGATTCTCTGTCTCATGCATCAGCTCTTCGTAGAGTTTTTCGCCGGGGCGCAGGCCGGTATAGACGACCTTCACATCACGGTCCGGCACCAGCCCCGAGAGACGGATAACCTGCCGCGCCAGATCGGCGATCTTCACCGGCTTGCCCATATCCAGCACGAAAATCCCGCGTTCGTCGCCATCCTCGCCGACCCCGAGCAGCAAGGCCTGCAAAATCAGGCGCGAGGCCTCGGGGATGGTCATGAAGAACCGCTCGACATCGGGATGCGTGACCGTCAGCGGCCCGCCCTGCAACAACTGCTTCTGGAACAGCGGCACGACGGAGCCATTCGACCCCAGAACATTGCCGAAGCGCACGGTGACGTACCGGGTAATGCCCTTGATTTCGGGCGAGGCAGCATCCATCGCCTGACAATAGGCTTCCGCAAGTCGCTTCGTCGCGCCCATCACATTGGCCGGATTGACGGCCTTGTCGGTGGAGACCATCACCATCGCTTTCACGCGATGATGCGCGGCGGCATCGGCGACATTGCGCGATCCGACGACATTCGTGATGACCCCTTCGCAGGCTTGCGCCTCGACGATGGGAACGTGTTTCAGGGCCGCCGCGTGAAAGATGTAGTCGGGCTGATGCAACTTGGTGGCGCGGAACACCGCGTCGCGATCCCGGACATCCAGCAGCTTGGAGATAATCGGCAGGTTGGGGAAAACCCGGCTGATCTCTTGGTCGATCATATACAGCGCGTGTTCGGACGCATCGGTCAGCACCAGCAGGTCCGGTTGCAGGATACCGATCTGCCGGACCAGCTCCGACCCGATGGACCCGCCTGCACCGGTCACGAGGATGGTCGAGCCACCCAAAAGCGCCCCGCAGGCCTGTGCGTCGAACAGATTGGCCGACCGCGGGAGCAGGTCATCGAGTTTGATTGGCCGAAGCTGTTGGCCAAGGCCCGGATTGATTCGGTCGGCTTGGGGCAGCCATGCCACGGGGATGCCGATCTTGTCGGTGATCGACAGAATCTCGCCCACCGAGCGCGTGCCCACTTCATCCCGCGTCATGACGATATAGTCGGGCCGCTTGCCCTGGGATGTCAGACGCCGGACAATCGCGGGCAGCCTGTCTACCCCGCCCAGAACGGGCACGCCGCGCAGGGAGTTTGCCTCGCATTTCGAGTCGAAATGCACGATGCCGACCATGCGATAATCGCTGCTGTTGCGCCCTTGCGACCGGATAAAGTCGGCCACCTGATCACCAAAGCCCATGAGCAGGAGTGCCGGGCGCATATCTTCTTCATCGTCATCGAGCGAGGATTGGCCGTAGCGCGAAAAACCGCTCCTGCGATGCAACAGGCGCGAAAACAGGCGCGGCGCCACGACCCCGGACAGGGCGGCGACGATCACGATCAACCACCCGGCGGGCGGCACCGCGCTCGCGAACAGGATGGTCGTCAGCAACGAGCCTGTCAGGGAAGAAATCGAGGCGATCCAGGCGTCTTGGACCGAAAAGAACCGCCATGAGGCACTATAGCCATCGAGCAGGGCGTGCGCGATGCCCTGAAAGGCCGAGATCGAAAACGCGATTGCGACGCAGGTGGTCAAACTCGAGGGGAGTCCGCCAAGGCTGCGCACCACGATCAGCGCGAGCAAAGTAATTGAAAAGACACAAACTAATTCAACGGCAACCCGTCTGAGGTTGAGCCGTTTGGATACGTTGCTTTTATAACTCATACCGATTGGGTCCACCGATATTCAGGAAAACGAAACATGATACGCCAAGACCACAACAAAGCCTTTTGATTTCGTTGCATAAAGCAGCTTCTGCGCAAGGCCATGTGTCAGCACTATGCTGACAAGACAGTCAGTACCACAAACAGGGGAATTCGCTGCACCGACGGCCATGACTGTATATGTCCTATTCGCCGGTTTCCAGCATCATCATTCGTTAAAAATGCATAAAACAAGCCGTTTTGAGTGTTCCTAAGGCGTCCCCTTCTCGTGAAAGTGGCGTTTTGCAACCCTGCCGATAATCTCAAAGCTGTGGTGTCCCCGACAGGAGTCGAACCTGTGGCCCCCAGATTAGGAATCTGGTGCTCTATCCTGCTGAGCTACGAGGACACGGGAATCAACATACAGACGCTCGTCCCGGCTGGAAAGCGTTCTACCTTTCCAGCAGATCGAAAGGGAGGAACAGGCGGGGTGCGAAAAGCGATGATCTATCTGTTATCGGCGGCGGCCATCGCGATCATTGCGGTCTTCGGCTTCTGGCTCTACATCCGGGCCACCGTGGAAACGGTTGATTATGCTGTCACAAAAGCCGAGGGCAGCATGGAAATTCGCGACTATCCGGCCCTCGTGATTGCCGAAGTCGCCCGGTCCGGCGGGCGCGATGCAGCATTACGCGCCGGGTTCTCACCGCTTGCCGGGTATATCTTCGCCAAGGAACGCCCGGGCGATAAAATCGCGATGACGGCACCGGTTATCCAGACCGGCGAGGCCGATGACTGGCAGGTCAGTTTCGTCATGCCCGCCGGTTCGACCCTCGACAGCCTGCCAGAGCCGGTGCGCGATGGCGTCAAACTGCGATCCTTGCCCCCGCGCCAGCGCGCGGCGATCCGGTTCTCGGGCGTCGCCGATGATGCGATGTTTGCCGAGAAGGAGGGCGCCTTGCGTGCGTGGCTCTCGGCGCAGGGGATCGAAGCGGGCGCGGTGACGCTCGCTTATTACGACGACCCGATGACCCCCGGTTTCTTGCGCCGTAACGAGGTCTTGCTCGACATCGCGCCCTGATCCGCACCATCGAGCGCGACGCCCAGAACCTTTTTCATCAACGTAGGCAGCGCCTCGGCCATCGCCGTCTCTCGTGGATACCACCGCCCCTGATCGGCGACAGTCTCCAGCGGCACATCGGCGCGGCGGACATCGAGGATCAGGTGAAAGTGCGTAAAGGTATGTCGCGCCTCTCCCACGCCGCGCCAATCGCCGGATAGGGGAGGGGCCGCGTCGGGCACTGTCTCGCCCTCGATCCATTCCGACCCCGGCACCTCCATCATCCCGCCCAGCAATCCCGTTTCGGGACGGCGTTGCAGCAAAAGCGCACCGTCCTTGCGCACGGCGACATAGGCGATACCGCGCCTGGTCGGCTTTGCCTTCTTGGGGGCTTTCCGTGGCAGCGTGTCGGCCAAGCCCGACCGCCGTCCGTCGCATGGATGCATCAGCGGACAAAGGCTGCAAGCCGGATTACGCGGCGTGCAGATCGTCGCCCCAAGGTCCATGAGCGCCTGGGCATGATCGCCGGGGCGCTTGGCGGGCGTCAGCGAGGCAGCGGCGGCATAGAGCGTCTTTTTCGCCCCCGGCAGCGGGTCTTCGATTGCAAAGAGCCGCGCCATGACCCGCTCGATATTGCCATCGACCACCACGGCAGAGCGGTCGAACGCAATCGAAGCAATGGCGGCGGCGGTATAGGCACCGATGCCCGGCAACGCGCGCAGGGCGGCTTCGGTGTCCGGGAACCGCCCGCCATGCTCATCGGCGACCATGTTCGCGCATTTATGCAGGTTGCGGGCGCGGGCATAATACCCAAGCCCCGCCCATTCCTTCAGCACCTCGTCCAGCGGTGCGCTGGCGAGGGCCGTCACATCGGGCCATCGGTCGGTAAAGCGCTCGAAATAGGCTTTGACGGTCGCAACGGTCGTCTGCTGCAACATGATCTCCGACAGCCAGACCCGATAGGGATCAGCGGTAACGCCGTCTCGTCGATCCTCGGGCGAGACACGCCAGGGCAGGGTGCGGGCGTGCCGGTCATACCAGTCGAGAATCGCGGTGCCCGCCGCCGCGCCGTCTATCATTTCATCGAAAATAGCTGCACCTGTCTTTGGCAATCTTCCGTCCCATCGGATAGCATCTCGTCTCAACCCCAAATCACAGCGCGATGGCCATGGCAACCAAGCCTCCAACCCGGAAAAAACGCCGATACGGTCCCGCAAGGGCCGGGGATGTCGCGCGGGCCTTGATCCGGGCTCCGCTCGCCAAGCGTGGTTTCGCGCAGTCGCAGCTTTTGACCGAGTGGGATGCCATCGTCGGTGTACAAATTGCCGATCTGGTGCGGCCCCTGCGCCTCGGCCATGCCGCCCGGACCGGGGTGGGCGGTACACTGACCCTCGGCGTCCTCGGCGCGCGGGCGCTGGAGGCCCAGCATATTGAACCGGCCATTATCGAGCGCGTGAACGCCCATTACGGCTATCGGGCGGTGTCGCGGATCAGGCTTTTGCAGGTCGGCGCGGAGGTTTTTGCGGTCAAAACGACGCAAACGCCTGACTTGGCCCCGACTCCCGCCCAGGAAAACGCTGTAAAAACAGCGGTTGCGCAGGTTTCTGACGAAAATTTGCGTGATGCCTTGGAACGTCTCGGTCGCAATATAGCCATCAGAGGCGATATAAACCGTCGAGAGAAATGAAAAACCAGAGCTTTGAGGTAACAACCCGATGAACAAGTCACTGATTACCGGCGGCGCTATCGTGGCCATTTGCGCGGTCGTAGGCTACACCGCCCTCGGCTTTGCAACCCGCGGCGACGATGCCGCTCAACAGTCCTCCGCTTCTGCCGCCGACGGCGCAACCGGCGTTCAGGTCGCCGATGCCAGCGGTGACGCCGTCGTTCTCGCGAACAGCGATCCCCTGAAGCCCTTCGCAGGGTCCACGACCGGCAGCGGCGCATTCACGGGCGATGTGATCGAGGGCGCGGCGGACTCGAAAGTGACGATCATCGAATACGCCTCGCTGACCTG